>USHZ01000049.1 GCA_900554595.1 uncultured Collinsella sp.
TGCCGACCTCGCTGAACTTGTTGGTCCAGCGCTGCGACACGCCCAGGTCGTCGAACAGGTACAGGCGAGCCTTCTCGGCAGAGATGGTGTGGCCGTTGCGAGTGAACGAACCGTCAGCACCGCCGAACTCGTCGTAGCCGGCCCAGTCGAGCTGCTGCGGGAGCTGCTCGTCCAGGTCCTTGAGCTCAACCGGAGCCCACTCGGGCAGCGACTTGGCGTTGGGCGAAGCCGGGCCGTCGATGTCCACGTAGCCGTCGGCCGTGCGATACGTCAGCTTGGCGTTAGCGTACGGCTTGAGGCCGGTACCAGCCGGGATCTTCTTACCGACGATGACGTTGGACTTAAGGTCGAGCAGGTGGTCGACCTTGCCCTCGATGGCAGCCTCGGTAAGGACGCCAGCGGTGCGGATGAACGAAGCGCTCGACAGCCAGGAGTCGATATTGGACGCGACCTTGAGCGTACCCAGGATGACGGGCTCGGCCACGGGAGCCTGACCGCCCAGACGGGCAACGCGCTCGACCTCGTCGGCGAACTCGTAGCGGTCGACGTACTGACCAAGCAGGTACTTGGAGTCGCCGGGGTTGGTGATCTGAACGCGACGCAGCATCTGACGTGCGAGCACCTCGATGTGCTTGTCGTTCAGGTCGACGCCCTGGCTGGTGTAGACGTCCTTGACGCTCTCGACGAAGGTGTGCATCGTCGACTCGATGTCAGTCAGCTTGCGCAGGTTGCGGAAGTTGACGAAGCCCTTGGTGATCTGGTCGCCGGCGCGAACCTCGCAGCCGTCCTCGATCTCGGGCATAAAGCGCACCGAAGCGGGGACGCGACGCTCGTCGAGGACACGGGTGTGATCCTCGGAGTCGGTGAGCGTCAGCACGTACTCGGACTTCTCGGGCTTAATCGAGAGGTGACCGGAGTACGGAGCCAGCTCGGCCTCGCGACCCAGAATCTTCTCGTTGACGTTGCCGACGATATCGAACATACGGCTGACCGTAGGCAGACCCTGCGTAATATCGTCGACGCCAGCGACGCCGCCGGAGTGAATGGTACGCATCGTAAGCTGCGTACCGGGCTCGCCGATGGACTGGGCGGCAATAATGCCGACCGCGGTACCGATGGCGACCGGACGACGGGTGGAAAGATCCCAGCCGTAGCACTTCTGGCACACGCCGTACTTGGAGCGGCAGGTGAGCAGCGCGCGGAGCTTGACCTTCTTGAGGCCGGCATCAACCATCTTCTGGATGTCGGCGACCTTCTCGATGTAGCCGTCCTGCTCAAAGAGCACGGTGCCATCGGGGGCCACGACGTCCTCAATGAAGCAACGGCCAACAAGGTCGGTGTTGAGGTCGGTGGTGCCGGGGATGATGAGGTTGTAGGTGACGCCCTCGTGCGTGCCGCAGTCCTCCTCGCGGACGATGACGTCCTGGGCCACGTCGACCAGACGACGGGTCAGGTAACCAGAGTCCGAGGTGTGGGATGCGGTATCGACCAGGCCCTTACGGGCGCCGTAGGTCGAAATGAAGTACTCGAGCGGCAGCAGGCCCTCGCGGAAGTTCGCCTTAATGGGAAGGTCGATCGTCTCGCCGGACATGTCTGCCATCAGGCCACGCATGCCGCCGAGCTGACGCAGCTGGGTCTTAGAACCACGGGCGCCGGAGTCGGCCATCATGTACAGCGGGTTCTCCTCGTCGAACATGTCGAGCATGAGCGCTGCAACCTTATCGGTACAAGCGGTCCACTCGTTAACGACTTCGATGTGGCGCTCCGTCTCGTTGATGAAGCCCTCCTCGAAGTACTCGTTGATCTGGTCGACGTTGGCCTGAGCGCGGTCGAGCAGCTCCTGCTTCTCGGCAGGGATGAGAGCGTCCCACACCGAGATGGTGAGGCCGGCGCGGGTAGCGTAGTGGAAGCCGGAGTACTTGATGGCGTCGAGGATCGGGCCGACCTTGGCCTCGGGGTAACGATCGCAGCAGTCCGCAACCAGCTTGGCCACGTCGCCCTTGACCATCTTGTAGTTCATGAACTCGTAGTCTTCGGGCAGGCACTGGCGGTTGAAGATGATGCGGCCGATAGAGGTCTCGAAGCGCGCGGTCTTGTTGCCGGTGACGTCGTAGTCGACAAACTCGTTCTTGCCGTTCTTGACGCGGAAGATACGGGTGCCGTCCTCGTTGATGACATTGGCGTTCTCGGCGGACACGCGGACCTGAATCTTGGCCTGCATGTCGACCTCGGAGCGGCAGTCATAGGCGTGCAGCGCGTCGTCGAAGCTCGAGAACACGTGGTTCTCGCCCGGCAGACCGTCGCGGACCTGGGTCAGGTAGTACACACCGATGATCATGTCCTGCGAGGGGATGTTGACCGGCTTGCCGGATGCCGGCGAGCGCAGGTTGTTCGCAGAGAGCATGAGCACGCGAGCCTCGGCCTGAGCCTGGCTGGACAGCGGCACGTGGACAGACATCTGGTCGCCGTCGAAGTCGGCGTTGAAGGGCGAGCAGACCAGCGGGTGCAGGTGGATAGCCTTGCCCTCGACCAGAACCGGCTCAAAGGCCTGGATGGACAGTCGGTGCAGGGTCGGTGCACGGTTGAGCAGCACGACGCGGCCGTCGATGACCTCTTCGAGGATGTCCCACACAAAGGTGGCACCGCGGTCGATAGCGCGCTTGGCGCCCTTGATGTTCTCGACCTTACCAAGCTCGACCAGGCGCTTCATGACGAAGGGCTTGAAGAGCTCCAGCGCCATGGTCTTGGGCAGACCGCACTGGTGCAGCAGCAGCTTGGGGTCGGTAACGATTACCGAACGGCCGGAGTAGTCGACACGCTTGCCCAGCAGGTTCTGGCGGAAACGACCCTGCTTGCCCTTGAGGGCCTCGGCGAGCGACTTGAGCGGGCGACCGCCACGGCCAGAGACCGGGCGACCACGACGGCCGTTGTCGAACAGGGCGTCCACGGACTCCTGGAGCATGCGCTTCTCGTTGTTCACGATAATCGCAGGGGCGTCCAGGTCGAGCAGGCGCTTGAGTCGGTTGTTACGGTTGATCACGCGACGATACAGGTCGTTGAGGTCGGACGCGGCGAAGCGGCCGCCGTCGAGCTGGACCATCGGGCGCAGATCGGGCGGAATGACCGGGATGACGTCCAGGATCATGTTCGCGGGGCTGTTGCCGCCCTTCAGGAAGGCGTCAACGACCTCGAGGCGCTTAACGGCCTTCTCGCGCTTCTGCTTCTGGGAGTCCTCGTCGGCGATGATAGCTTTGAGCTTCTCGGCCTCGGAAGGAAGGTCGATGGCAGCGAGCAGGTCGCGGACGGCCTCGGCACCCATGCCACCCTTGAAGTACATGGAGTAGTAACGGGTCATCTCGCGGAACAGCGGCTCATCGGAGATGAGGTCGCGCTCGGTGAGCTTCATGAAGGCGTTGAAGGCGTCCGTACGGAGTTGCTTCTCGTCCTTGCACTCTTCCTCGATGTCGACGATGCCAGAGGCGATCTCCTCGGGGGTCAGCGGCTCCTCATCGGAGAACTCGTCAAAGTTCTCGGGGTCGCCCTGCTCCTTGAGGGACTCGATCTGGCGGGCGCACTCGGCATCGATCTCTTCCAGATCGGCGGCGAGCTCCTCGCGCAGGTCATCAGCGTCGGCCTCGCGGGCCTCATAGTCAACCTCGGTGATGATGTAGCTGGCAAAGTACAGAACCTTCTCGAGGTCCTTGGACTTGATGTCGAGCATACGGCTCATCGGGAAGCTCGTGGGGCTCTTGAAGTACCAGATGTGGGACACGGGAGCGGCGAGCTCGATGTGGCCCATGCGGTCGCGACGCACCTTGGCCGAGGTGACCTCGACGCCGCAGCGCTCGCAGACGATGCCCTTAAAGCGGATGCCCTTGTACTTGCCGCAGGAGCACTCCCAGTCCTTGGCGGGACCGAAGATCTTCTCGCAGAATAGGCCGTCCTTCTCGGGCTTGAGGGTACGGTAATTGATGGTCTCCGGCTTCTTGACCTCACCGTGCGACCAGGAACGGATCTGGTCGGCGGAGGCAAGGGAGATCTTTACCGAGTCAAAATCAGTAGCTTCGAAATCTGCCACAGTCAACTACTCCTTATCAGTGGTCGTGGCGGCGACAGCCTCGGGTGCCTCGGCGGTCTCGGCATCCTCGGCCTCGACGTCGGCGTCAACGCCGGCGAGCGCAGCCAGGTCGTCGAGAGCGGAGGTCTCCTCGGCGGTCACAGGGGCGGAGGCGTCCTCGTCGGCATCGTGCATGGGCTCGATGTCCAGTGCGAGGGAGCGGATCTCCTTGACGAGAACCTTGAAGGACTCGGGGATACCCGGGACCGGAACATTCTCGCCCTTGACGATGGACTCGTAGGTCTTGACGCGGCCCACGGTATCGTCGGACTTGACGGTCAGGATCTCCTGCAGAACGTTGGAAGCACCGTAAGCGTACAGTGCCCAAACTTCCATCTCGCCGAAGCGCTGGCCGCCGAACTGAGCCTTGCCGCCCAGAGGCTGCTGGGTAACCAGGCTGTAAGGGCCGGTCGAACGGGCGTGGATCTTGTCGTCGACCATGTGGCCGAGCTTGAGGATGTAGGACGTACCCACGGTAATGGGCTCGCGGAACTCCTCGCCGGTGCGGCCGTCGAACAGACGGGTCTTGCCGCGCTCGTCAAGCTGGGTGACAAACTCGGGGCGCATGTGATCGCCAAAGGCAGCGGTGGCCTTGTTGAGCATGTTCTTGTTGGCACGACGGATGACCTCGGCGATCTCGTCCTCCTTGGCTCCGTCGAAGACGGGCGTGGCGGTGAAGAACGGACCGGGGACGTACTTGTCGGAGTCGGCCTGCTCGGTATCCCAACCGCAGGCAGCAGCCCAGCCAAGGTGGCACTCGAGCAGCTGGCCGACGTTCATACGCGAAGGAACGCCCAGCGGGTTGAGGATAACGTCGATCGGGGTACCGTCAGCCATGTAGGGCATGTCCTCGACCGGCAGAACGTTACAAATAACACCCTTGTTGCCGTGGCGACCGGCGATCTTATCGCCCTGCTGGATCTTACGACGCTGGGCAACGTAGACGCGCACCTGCTCGTTGACGCCGGGGGCCAGGTCGTCACCGTTCTCGCGGCTAAAGCGGACAACGTCGATAACGCGGCCGTAAGCGCCGTGAGGCATCTTAAGGGAGGTATCGCGGACGTCGTGGGCCTTGGCGCCGAAGATGGCGCGCAGCAGGCGCTCCTCGGCGGTCAGAGCGCTCTCGCCCTTAGGCGTGACCTTACCGACCAGGATGTCGCCAGGGCCGACCTCGGCGCCGATGCGGATGATGCCGTCCTCGTCGAGGTTGGCAAGCATGTCCTCGGAGAGATTCGGGATCTCGCGGGTGATCTCCTCGGGGCCGAGCTTGGTGTCGCGGGCGTCGATCTCGTGACGGGTGATGTTGATGGTCGTCAGCAGGTCCTCGGCCACCAGGCGCTCGGACACGACGATACCGTCCTCGTAGTTAAAGCCCTCCCACGGCATGTAGGCCACGGTGAGGTTCTGGCCCAGTGCGAGCTCGCCGTGATCGGTCGAAGGACCGTCAGCCAGAGGCTCGCCCTGCTCAACGGTGTCACCGACGCGCACGAGCGGACGGTGGTTGATGCAGGTGGACTGGTTGGAGCGCTGGTACTTGGCCAGGTGATACTCGTCCATGCCGCCGGCATGCTTGACGATAATCTTGGCGGCGTCGGCAAAGATGACCTCGCCGGCGTTCTTGGCCAGGGTGACCTCGCCGGAGTCCAGAGCGGCGCGACGCTCCATGCCGGTACCGACATAGGGAGCGGCGGGGTGAACCAGCGGCACGGCCTGACGCTGCATGTTAGCGCCCATCAGCGTACGCTTGGCGTCGTCGTGCTCAAGGAACGGGATCAGCGTGGCTGCGACGGAGAGCATCTGACGCGGCGAGACGTCCATGTAGTCGACGTCCTCGACAGGCACGTCGGCGGGAGCGCCGAAGGAGCCGTCGAAGTCGCGGGTACGGGCGATCACGGCGTGCGGGCGGACGATCTTGCCCTCGGCATCGGTCGTGATGAACTCGTTGGTCTTGGGATCGAGCGGCGTGTTGGCCGGCGCGATGACGTGCTTCTCTTCCTCGTCAGCGGTCATCCAGTCGATCTGGTCGGTGGCAACGCCGTTCTCGACACGACGGAACGGGGCCTCGATGAAGCCATACTCGTTGACGCGGGCGTAGAGGGCCAGCGAGCCGATCAGGCCGATGTTGGGGCCTTCGGGGGTCTCGATCGGGCACATGCGGCTGTAGTGCGAATTGTGAACGTCGCGGACGGCCGTCGGCACGTTGGTGCGGCGGCTGGAACCGGACTTGTGACCGGCAAGACCACCAGGGCCGAGTGCGGACAGACGGCGCTTGTGGGTCAGACCGGTCAGGGGGTTCGCCTGGTCCATGAACTGCGAGAGCTGCGAGGAACCGAAGAACTCCTTGATGGAGGCCACGATCGGGCGGATGTTGATGAGCGACTGCGGGGTGATCTCGTCGATGTCCTGGGAGCTCATGCGCTCACGGACGACGCGCTCCATACGGCTCATGCCGATACGGAACTGGTTGGCGACAAGCTCGCCGACGGTGCGGATACGACGGTTGCCAAAGTGGTCGATGTCGTCGACCTTGAAGCCCTGCTCGCCGGCAGCGAGGGACAGCAGGTAGCGCAGCGTCGCGACGATATCCTCGTCGGTAAGCACCGTGACCTCTTCCTCGGTGGTGAGGTTGAGCTTCTTGTTGACCTTGTAACGACCGACGCGGGCCAGATCGTAGCGCTGCGGGTTAAAGAGCAGGCCCTCGAGCAGGCTGCGGGAAGCGTCCACGGTGGGAGGCTCGCCCGGGCGCAGGCGACGGTAGATCTCGATGAGGGCGTCCTCGCGGGTGAGGGCGGTGTCGCGCTCCAGGGTGCGCTTGATCACATCGGAGTTGCCGAGCAGCTCGATGATGTCGTCGTTGGTGACGGCGATGCCAAGGGCGCGCAGGAACATCGTGGCGCTCTGCTTGCGCTTACGGTCGATGGAGACCATGAGCTGGTCGCGCTTGTCGACCTCAAACTCGAGCCAGGCACCGCGGGACGGGATGATCTGGGCCTTGTAGATCTGCTTGCCCGAATCCATCTCGGAGCTGTAGTACACGCCCGGGGAGCGGACGAGCTGCGAGACGACGATACGCTCGGTACCGTTGATGATGAAGGTGCCCTGATCGGTCATCATGGGGAAGTCGCCCATGAAGACGAGCTGCTCCTTGATCTCGCCGGTCTCCTTGTTGGTGAGACGGACGTCGGTCAGAAGCGGAGCCTGATAGGTCATATCCTTCTCGCGGCACTCCTCGACGGTGTGCGCGGGGTCGCCGAACTGATGCTCGCCGAAGGTAACCTCGAGAACATGGTTCTGGCTCTGGATGGGGCTGGATTCCTTGAACGCCTCACGAAGGCCCTCGTCCTTAAAACGCTCAAAGGATTCCCTTTGAACAGAGATAAGGTTGGGGAGCTCCATGGCCTCCGGGATTTTCCCGAAGCTGACGCGCTTGCGCTCAGTGGCAGTGTATGCGTAGGTCACCAGGTTTTTCCTCCTTCACGGAA
Organism: uncultured Collinsella sp.; assembly: GCA_900554595.1. Taxonomy (GTDB): domain Bacteria; phylum Actinomycetota; class Coriobacteriia; order Coriobacteriales; family Coriobacteriaceae; genus Collinsella. Next base: position 7,600 of record USHZ01000049.1, read on the forward strand.
ATGCTCGGTGGGTTGGCGAGGCATAGCTTCGCCAGTTATCGCAACCTAATAGTTTATCAGGTACCGACCGTTGGGCAAGAAAAGCCTTGACGCGATTGAGTTTTTGGAGTAGCAAAGTTTTTCGACAGAAAATGCGCAGGTAGATAGGTGTACATCGAACACCTGTTCATATATTTTCTGTGAACAGAGAGCCGACAATCGCAGCTCTTATAAAAAACGGGTGCAGACCGAAGTCCGCACCCGTAAATGTCGATGACCGAGGGCTTACTTGCGCATCAAGCCGCCGCGCTCGTCGATGGCGTCCCAGAAGGCGCTGGCAAAGCGAGGATCGCTTGCGGCCATGAGGGCGTTGGTGGCCATCCAGCCAGACGGGGTGCCAGTGTCGTAGCCCGAGAGCGGATCGATGACGACAGCGTACATGGCCTCGCGATCGAGCGAGCGGGCCATGGCGTCGGTAAGCTGGATCTCGCCGCCCTTGCCGGCCTGCTGATCGGCGAGCAGGTCCATGACCAGCGGGCTCAGCAGGTAACGACCGACGATGTACAGGTTGGACGGAGCCGCCTCGGGAGCAGGCTTCTCGACTAGACCGCCGATGCGCCAGACAGCGCCCGGCTCGGCATCGGCAACGCCCTCGGCGCCCTCGAGCGAACCGACGCGCTCGCCGGCGATAACGCCGTAGCGGCTGACTTCCTCGGGCGAGCAAGCAGCGACGGCGATAACCGAAGCTCCACCGTGCTCCTTGGAAACGGCGAGCATCTTGTCGCAGATGTCGCGGTTAGGCACAACGTAGTCGCCCAGAAGAACCAGGAAGTTCTCCCCTGCCACGGCGTCGGCAGCAGAGCGGATAGCATGGCCGAGGCCCTTGGGCTCGTACTGATAACGGAAGTCGACCGGCATACCGCCAGCATGGGCGACGGCATCGGCATAGGCATTCTTGCCGCGCTCGCGCAGCAGGTTCTCGAGCGAGCGATCGGGCTGGAAGTAGCTCAGCAGCTCGGGCTTACCGGGAGAGGTAACGATGATGGCGTCGTCGACCTCCTCGGGGTCGAGTGCCTCCTCGACGACATACTGAATGACCGGCTTGTCGAGCACCGGCAGCATCTCTTTGGGCGTGCACTTAGTGCCAGGCAGAAAACGCGTGCCAAGACCGGCGGCGGGGATGATTGCCTTCATGTTATTCAAGGATCCTTTCGCAGGCGCAGAATGCGCCCTGTGCGTACGGCACAGCGGCCGCAGACCAAATTGCGATACCGAAGTATCTTACCGCCGAAGACATACGTCACCGTAAGGCAAACGCAATTCTTCAGCAGGTCAACGCAAATTATTGCTCGAATGGTGCAATTTTACGCCCCAGCGGTAACGGGATTGACACGGCGAAGACAACGGTGTTCTGCGTGCCGAGCAATGGGAATGAGAGGCCAAAACAAAAAAGACGGGGCTCGCATAGCGAGTCCCGTCTGCAAAGAAATCTGGCGAGAAAGCCTGATTACTTGAGGGTGACAGCAGCGCCAGCAGCCTCGAGCTTCTCCTTGGCAGCCTCGGCGTCCTCCTTCTTGGCACCCTCGAGAACAGCCTTGGGAGCGCCCTCGACGACCTCCTTGGCCTCCTTCAGGCCAAGGTTGGTGAGCTCACGGACGGCCTTGATGACCTGAATCTTGTTGTCGCCGAAGCCCTCGAGCACGACGTCAAACTCGGTCTTCTCCTCGGCCTCAGCAGCGCCAGCAGCAGGAGCGGCGACAACAGCGGCAGGAGCAGCGGCGGAAACGCCGAAGGTGTCCTCGATAGCCTTGACGAGCTCGGAAGCCTCGAGAAGGGTCATTTCCTTAAGAGCATCGATGATCTCATCGGTGGTAAGCTTAGCCATTTCTAAGTCCTTTCGGTTTCCGTGCCTGTGCACGGAGATCAGTTAAAACACAGCGCGAATGCGCCTGGGGTGCGGCGTTGCCGCCGCGGGTGAAAACAGCGACTAGGCTGCCTTCTGCTCGGAGACCTGCTGGATCGAACGAGCGAGACCAGAGGAAACGCCGTTGACGCAGACAGCGATGTCGCGAGCGAAACCGGAGATAAGACCGGCGATCTGGCCGAGAAGCTGATCCTTGGTGGGCAGCTCGGCGATAGCCTTAACATCATCAGCGGAAACGGCCTTGCCGTCGGAGATACCGCCCTTGATCTCAAGGACGCCCTTGGACTTAGCGGAGAAGTCCTTAAGGGCCTTAGCGGCCTCGACCGGCTCGGTCTCGTAGAACACATAAGCGACGGGGCCGGCGAGGATCTCGTCGAGCTCGGGCTGCTCCTGGTTCTTGAGAGCGATCTTGACCAGGTTGTTCTTGTAGACCTTCATCTCGGCGCCGCACTCGCGAAGCTGATGACGCAGCTCCTGAGCCTGCTTAACCGTCAGACCGTTGTAGTTGACGACGAACAGACCGGCGTTCTCGGCGATACGGGACTCGATCTCTGCAACCTTGTCGATTTTGTACTGCTGGGGCATGAATTACACCTCCTCGAATTCTTTCCGGGCACGGTCCGCCACAAGGACGTGACGGGGGCATGTCCAAAAAGAAAGCCCCCGCGCTGCATGAGCGACGGGGGCGAGAAGACATATCTACTCGACCACCTCGGCTGGCGGGAAGTCCCATTAAGCTCGCGGGCGATGCCCGTTTGCACCGGCTGTCTCTGGCAGCGGATTCGTGCGTGAACCGAAAGTATTATGGCGGGGACCTCGGCGTCGGTCAACGGAAAACCGGGCTGCACACAATTCCACCATCCGGCACGCTCCGCCGAAGGCCAGGCGCAAGGTTTTCGCTCGGTCAAGTCCTGGCTCGCACGAAGAGCACATTAAGTGCTCTTCGGCTCGTGCGGAATCTACGAAAACCTTGTGCCTGGCCTTCGGCGGCGCGGCCTGCGGTGACTTTGGGCAGCCCGGTTTCCCGTTGAGCGACGCCCCCACGCATAATCCTTATGTCAGTAGGCTGATGCGTTGCGTCCCTAATGGCTACAGGGTTGAAACGAAGGTGGACAGGCGGCGGAGGCCTTCGTCCAAATCTTGGTTGGAGACGCAGTAGCTTAGGCGGACGTGGCCTTCGGTTCCGAAGCAGTCTCCCGGGACTAGGGCTACGCTTGCCTCTTTGATGGCTTTGATGCAGAAGTCTTCGCTGGTTAGGCCGAACTTTTTGATGCTCGGGAAAGTGTAGAAGGCTCCTGCGGGCTCTACTACGTCGAGGCCCATGGCGTCTAAGGCTGCGAGTACGCGTTCGCGGCGGGCTCGGTAGACTTTGAGCATGGGGGTTGGGTCGACGGTCAGGGCTCGGGCTGCGGCGTCCATCTCAAAGGAGACGGCGCTCGATACTAGGTATTGGTGGGCCTTTGCGATCTCGGCGATGACGGGTGCCGCTGCTGCGAGCCAGCCCAGGCGCCAGCCGGTCATAGCCCAGGGCTTGGAGAAGCTCTCGATGACGACCGTCTGCTCACGCAGCTCCGGGTGACGCTGGGCAAAGCGCTCGTAGCCATCCACATAAACCAGGCGGTTATATACGTCGTCGCAGACCACGTAGACGCCCGCCTCCTCCGCCACGTGCGCCACGGCGTCGAGCGAAGCCGCGTTGAGGATACAGCCCGTAGGATTGTTGGGCGAGCAGATGACGATGGCCTTGGTCGCCGGCGTCACGCAAGCACGAAGCGCATCCTCGTCAATCTGAAATTGCGCAGGCTCCGTATCCAAAAAGACCGCCTTGGCGTGGTTGGCCACGACGATGCTTTCGTACAGGCCAAAGGCCGGCGTGGGGATAATGACCTCGTCGCCGGGGTTGAGCATAGCCATGAATGTTGCCGACAGTGCCTCGGTCGCGCCGTCGGTCAGGATGACCTCATCGGCGGAAAACGTAAGGCCCGCGTCCCCCATGTAAGCAGACAACGCCTCACGCAGGGCGGGGCGACCGTTGTTGGGCGGATAGTGCGTATCGCCGCGGCCCAGCGCGGCGGTCACCTCGGCGCTAATCACATCGGGCGTGGGAAAATCGGGCTCGCCAA
>USHZ01000050.1 GCA_900554595.1 uncultured Collinsella sp.
AAGATTCGAGCGGCCCGTTTTGTCCTGGATCAAGGGGCAGTGGTCAAAAAAGGCCAAATATGAGTACTGTCACCAAATTGGTAGCAGCGATTTTCCGGTCCAGAGCAGCAAAATCGCTTTGTTTGGAGCCCGATTGCAACTCTGAAGGACGAAAATCGATGCACTTTTGGCCGCTGGCACCGATTTTTGAGGCCATGTGGCTGTCACTAAACTGGTAACAGTACTCATATTTGGCCTTTTTTGACCACCGGGTTTCCGGCAGACCCCAAAAGCGGGCCCGAATCGCTCGATCCGGGCCCTCTGGGAACTGGCGCGCGGTTAAGCGCGTCGCTTCATGGTCCACGCCAGCAGCAGAGCTGCCACACCGGCAGCGAGTACGGCACCAGCCATGGCGTACATGCTATCGCCGGACTCAGGCAACGTCTCCTTGCGAGCCTTCTTCTTGGACTTAGACGTCGTAGTTGTGGTGGTCGTAGTCGTGGCCTGGCTCGAATCGGGCGTCGGCGTGGGGTTGGCAGCCTCGGCAACGGTAAAGGTCGTCTCGGCCGTGCCCGTGTCCGAGACCACGCTCAGCTTGTGCTCGCCCACGCCGAGCGTATTCAGGAAGCTCGCCTTGAGCGTCACGATCGTAGAGCCCTCGGTGAGCTCGTAGTTCTCGGCAGCGACCTCCTTATCGTCAACCAGCACCTTCTGGAAGAACACGAGCGGCGCGTTCGAGCGGAAGGTCAGGTCCTTGGCGGCCTCGACCACCATCGTCTGGCCCGTACCGTCGGTGATCTCGGGCTTCAGAATCGCGATCTCCTCGGTCTTGCCCTTCTCGCCGCAGACGGTGCACTCCTGATGCCTCTCGCCCTTGGCCTCGACCGTCGCCGGCCTGTCGACGACCCACTCAAAGGTGTGCTCCGCCTTGTCGATGATGTCGCCGCAGCGGCAGACATGCCAATGATTCTTAGCGTCGTGCGCCCAGCCCGTACCGTCGGGCTCGTGCTTAAGCACGCCCTCGACCGTCACGTTAACGTCGCGCTCGACGTCCTTAAGCTCAAAGGTACCGCCGTCGGAGAGCTCGACAGCCTTACCGTCGACCTTGACGGCGTAGTCCTTGCCCGCAAAGTACGCGCTGTCGATGCTGATGGCAAGCGTTGCGGTCCCATGCCAATCAAGCTCGGTTGCCGTCGAGGTGAGCGCATAGCCCACCTGATTGCTCGGCAGTGTCACGACCAGCTTGGGACCGGCCGCCACGGTGATCTCGGTAGCAGAGGAGGCATCGTAGTTGGCCTTAGCCTGGTAGCGTACCTCGTACACGCCGGCGGCGAGATCCGTGAGCTCGGTCACGCCCTCGCCCACGGCCTGATACTTGGCGGCATCCTTGGCGCGCCACTCCATCGTCTCGTCGACGCCCACGATCTTGCCGTCACGCTTGCCGCTCACGGTCTCGGCCGCAGCTTGGACCACCGGCGCGTCCTGGGCGGCGTTCTTGATGGAGAACTCGCACGTAAGACCCTCGGCCGGCAGCGCGTAGTTGCCCGCGGCCTTGCCCGTCAGTGCGGTGAGGCTCGCCTGGTACGAATCGCCGGCCTCGACCTGAGAGCCCTCGACGGTCGCGCCAAGGTCATCCTCGCCGATGACGTTGCCGAGCGTCGCCTCGGGGCAATGTTCCTCGCCGTCGTAGATAAACTCGCTGGTACCCCACGTCACGGTAAGCACGCGCTGGCTGATGGTGAACTTGCCGTCGACGAACGTGATGTTGTAGTTGGGGTTCGCGCCCTCGGGCTGTGTCAGTTTCAGAGCATAGCCGCCGTCGCGCACGTTATCGTCATCTTCGCGCTCAATCTCGATGCCATCAAGGCTCTCGCCCTCGACAAGCTCGCCGGATGTGATCGCCCACGTAAACACGGGGTCGGCCTCACCGTACGTCTTGGAGGAGTCGTCGGCCGCAACCGTAACCGCGCACGGCTTGACCTCGAGCGTAACCTCGCCCTCGGCGGTCGCACCGTCAATCGTCACCTGGTAAGCAACGGTCAGCGTGCCAACGTCGCGGATCTTGGGGGCCTCGGGGGACCAGTTCTTGCCGTCAGTGCTGTACTTTGCCGTTGCACCCTTGGGCAGACTCGTCGCATCGACCGTGTGATATGCACCGTCGTACTCATCGGAATAGCCAACGATAGCGGCAGCCGGAATTTCGACCTCGGCAAGCTTGTGACCGCAGACCTTGCACTTCTGTTGCTTGGAGCCCTTCTCGGTTGCTGTGGGGGCCTTGACGACGACCCACTCAAAGTCGTGCTTGGCCTCGTCGATCTTGTCACCGCAGACGCACTTATGCCAATGCGTGCTGTCGTCGGAGAGCCACTTATCGTTCACGGCCTCGTGCTTGCGCACGCCCTCGACCGTGACGACGAGGTCGCTCTCGGCGTTCAGAACAGTGAACTCGCCACGCGCGTCGGGCGTCACAACGGCATTGTTGACCTTGACGGCGTAAGAGTCGTTGTCAGTAAAGTAGCCGCTCTCGATACTGACCGTGAGGGTGGTTGATTCGTGCCAGTCAAGCTCGTCCGGGTTCGCCGTAATCGTATAGCCGACCTGCTTGACAGGCAGCGTCACAACGAACTTGCCGCCAGCGTTAACGGTAACCTCGGTGGCGGAGGAGGCATCATGGTCGCTATCGGCGCGGTAGCGCACCTCGTACGTGCCGACAGCACAATCCGCAATCTCAGTCACGCCTTCGGGCACGCCCTGATACTCGCCAGAGTCCTTGGCGCGCCACTCCATCTTCGCGTCGACGCCCGTGATCTTACCGTCGGACTTGCCACTCACAGTCTCGGCCGTTGCCTGGACCTTCGGCGCGCCCTGGGGCGCCTTCTTGATGGAGAACTCGCACGTCAGGCCTTCGGCGGGAAGCTTGTAGTTACCCGCGTCGTCGCCCGTCAGCTCGGTGATTTTCGCCGTGTAGGTGCCGGCCTTGACCTTGGCGCCGTCGACGTACGCGGAGACATCGTCACCTTCGATGACATTGTGGAGCTTCGCCTGGGGGCAGTGCTTCTCGCCGTCGTAGGTGAACTCAGTAGTGGTGTCCCACGTTACGGAGAGCTCGCGCTTGTCGATCGTAAAGGTGCCATCCTTGAACGTGATCTTGTAGTTGGAGTTGGCGCCCTCAGGCTGCGTCAGGTGCAGAGCATAGCCACCGTCGCGCACGGCGTCGTAATCTTCGCGCTCAATCTCAATGCCCTGAAGACTCTCGCCCTCGACGAGCTCGCCAGAAGTGACGTCATACGTAAACTTGGGGTCGTTCTCACCGTAGGTCTTAGAGGCGTCCTGCGCCGTGACCGTTATCGCGCACGGCTTGACCTCAAGCGTCACCTTACCGTCAACCGCCGCGCCATCAATCGTGACGCGGTAGTCAACCGTCACACTGCCGACATCCTTGATGCTGGGCGCAACGCTCGTCCAGCCGCCGTCAGCAGCCTTGTATTCAACGACGGAACCTTCGGGCAGGGCCGAGGCATCGACAGAGTGGTCCTTGCCGTCATATTTGCCTGAGTAACCCTTAACAGCCAGGGCCGGAATCTCTACCGCGCCCGACTCGTGGCCGCACACGGAGCACGTCCCGTGCTTGGAGCCGGCCTCGGTAACCGTCGGCTGCTTGTCGATCGTCCATTCATACGCATGCTCGGCGTACATCTTAATTGTGATGGTCTCTTTATTGCCGGCAGTGTCCGTAGCCACGATTACATGTTCAGTACCGGCATCGCCTTCAGCGGCCTTAACCGTGTACTTTCCGTCCTTGCCAGCCTTGAGCTCCTTGCCGTTATCGGTAACCGTCACCGTCTCATCGCGGTCATCGAACACGTCAAACGAAACGCTCTCGCAGTAGGCATCGCCATCCCGCAAGTCATAAATAACGGGCTTATAGGTGTCCACATAGGTATAGGGCTCTTCATCCCATTTGCCATTGCAAACCCTGCAGACCTTTTGACGAGCGCCATCGACCTCAGGCGTAGCAGGCGTAACGATCTCATATTTCCACCTGCAGGGCTGGCGCTCCTGAGTCTTCTTGCAATACTTGCAGACCTTAACGTGGCTACCTTCGCCATTCGGCTTCCAAGCTGCATTGTCGGCAACAGCATGGGGTCCCGGCTCGATCTTGACCTCAGCATCGGCCGACGCATTGTGGTTGTTATCCTCGGCATAGCGGACGTAGTACGTTCCCGACTTCGCAAGACCGGTCAGCTTATCGTCAGACGTTATCTTCTGATAGCTCCCGCTCGACCCGCGACGGTATTCCATCGCCTTGGTCACGCCCGAGATGGAACCGTCCTTACTGCTGCACGTAGTCCAATTATTGCCCACGAGCCCAGCCGGCGTGTCCTGATCGGCCTTGGAAATCTTCACGATCGCTTTGCCCGTAACGGTCAGGTAGTCAGAAGCCGTCACACGGTAATAGGTCGTGTACTCGACCGCATTGCGATAGGTCGGCTTGTCCGTCGTCCAATCACCGCCGTCTTCACGGTACTCAATTTTCATATCCGCCGGAACGGGGTCGTTCTTAACGTTGACCGTAATGCCGTGCTCGTCGCCATCATAGGTACCATCGAAGCCAGCGACCTCGAGGTCAAAGCGCGAAACGTCAACGATCTCCCATTTGAGCGTCAGAACACTTGTGGTGCCACCATCAGTCGTAAAGTTGCCCTTACCGATGACAATGCACTCGTATTGCCCTGGCTCGGTCTGCTTCAGTCCGGATTCACTTCTAGCGCTGAGCTCGTAATCCTTGCCCTCAACGAGATCGACCCACTCGCCGGCACCGTTCTTGAACTTTGCGCTTTCAACGACGGGCTGGTGCTCCTTGCCGTCATAGGCATACTTGCCCGCGCCCTTACCGCCGTCTTTAAGAGTGAACTTGTAGTTTTTATTCCTAACCAGGCGACGCGGCGAAATCTCGAAGGCCTTCTTGCCCTCGAGCGTCTGACCAGAGGCAGTCTTAAAGCTCGTAACGACATAGTAGTAACCAGCGTCCGTCGGGGCGCCCTTGAGCTTGGTGCCGTTTTTATATGCCTCGGCGTCCGCCTGGGACTTGCACTGATACCACGTGAATTCATCGCTGGCCGTCACGCCCATCTGCTCTAGATTCCACGCGCCGTCCTTGTTCAAAGCAATCTTGACCGGGCAGCCGTCATAGACAAGTTCTGCGCTCTGAGAGCTCGTTGCCTTGGACATGGAGAGCTTGTACGTGGCCGTCAGGTACTTTTTGGGCTCGCCGTTCTCGTCCTTGCCATATTCGCACTCGCTGTTGCGGAACGGGCCCACGCACGATGCACGAACGCCCAAACCGTCAGCTTCGACCTTCCACTTGTGCTGGTGAATGGTCTCACGGAAGGTGAGGTCGCCGTTAAGGTTCACGATCTCGTACTTATCGGAGTTGTCGTCGTTCTCGGACGAGCCGTCTGGCACAACGCCTTCGATCTTGTTGGATTCGCAGGTGCCAAGGACACGCGACTTTACGCCATTACTGTCCGCAGTCTCCTCAATCGAGATCCAAACATTGTCTCCAAAGCCTCCGCGTACGGAGAAGTCAGACGCGATATTCAGCGCCGGGACGTTGGCATCGACACTCTTTTTCTTCGGGACATACAGGCTCTTGGCGGTTCCCGTAGCTTTATCAGCTTCGGTGTACTTGTCGCCATAATTAGTATCGCCGGCGTGACTGTTCTTCCAGTAGCTCGCGATTTCCGGCGATCCGTTGAGGGTAAGGGTTCCGGCGGCGTATACCACGCACGTATTGCCGCGTGCGCCATAGCGTTCAATCGTGCCACCGCTTATGTTGCAGCGAGCGCTTCGTGCAACATTAAGGGCATCGACTGTCAAAGTGTTGTCGGCCGAGCTCGAACGCGTGCTATGGAAGTTTCCCATCGTGCAGTTGTTAAGGTTGACCGTAGCGTTGGTGACGCCCATCACGCCTGCAACGGCGCACTTTCCAGTCTCCTGAACCTGTGCGAACTCAGTGGTCTCTTCGACCGTCGGATATTTATTATTGGTCTGCCAAATGCCGCTGTCGGCATCGGAACCAAACCGGCAGTTCTCGAACGTCGCAGTCAGCCTCGAAGCGACGTCCGAATTCACGCCACCACGGGGATTGCCCACAATTGAAACTGCACCGTTGTAGTCGCCAGACGTATTCCAGAACGCACAGTCAGTAAACGTAGCGTTGAGCTTATTAATATTCCCCTTGCCGTCATCGGAGAAGCTGCTGCGGAACAGGCGGACCGGCACAGCATATTCAAGAATACTGTATGGGGAAACCTCGCCCAAAGAGTTGTGCGACTTGCCAGCATAGTCCCTAATCATCAGCTTACTGAAATTTGCAGACAGCTTTCCCTTGGTATTGCCCAGGGAAATCGCAGGTACCTTTTGCTCGTACTTGCTGCCATACGAGAGAATGAAGTTCTGCGAGCCGTCGCCAACCCCCAGGCCAACCGAAATGTCGCCCGATGCCTTTTTGTAGCCACCGCTGTAATAGCGGTCGGTCAAAAAGCCGCTTACGGACTCAAATTGCTTTTGGTTTCTATGGAAGCTGACGCACGGATTGTTAACACCGATGAACTCGATATTGCTACCCTGCTTGATGTTGAACAGCCATCGAGTTTGCTCAACCCGCCAGTTAGTCTTATCGTTCACGTAGACCGTGCCATCGATGTAGATCCTCACAGGATTAATCCGAGACGCATCCGGCGCGTCGATGGTGTAACCCGAAGATGGCGTGACCTCACCCTCAGCCGTCTTAAGTACGTAACTGCCCGGCTCGGTGATTTGGACGGGTTCGTTGTTGGCCTGCGTAAGCGGCAGCACCTCCGCCTTCACCCCGTCTGGCATGACCTGCGTCTCGGCGCTGGCCACCGCTGGCGTTGCCACGAGCGCGCATGCCACGGTGGCGATGCCCAGCAGACGCGTCAACACAGCGCGCATCCCCATCTTCTTCTCCCTCATCGTTCAGCTCCCCTTACCCCTATGCTTTCGCGATGTCCGCTATCGTTTGGCACCGGCGGCCGGCATGGTCCCTCACCAGCCGCCAGCTCTAATTGACATATATATCCACCTGGTATTGTGCAATCGCATGTTTTGACACCCTGCCGCTCGGCGCGAGTTGCGTACCGTGGGGCGCAAATGGAACGCACCCCCGCGGGTGGCGCGTGCACGATATGGCAAAATCGAGGTACTAAGGGGGCCCAATATGCTCAAAATCATCGCCTGCGACGACGACGTCGCCTTTCTAGATAACCTGCACCGCATGATCAACCGCTGGTCGACCGAGACGGGTACGGCGGTCGATGTTGCACTCGTTACGCGCGGCGAGGACCTGCTGGCACGCCATGCCGCATCGCGCGCCGACATTATCATGCTCGACATGATCATGCCGCTCGTCAACGGCATGGACACCGCCCGCGAGCTGCGCCAATCCGATACCGCTGTGCGCTTGGTGTTTCTGACCTCATCGCCCGAGTTCGCGCTTGAGTCCTACGAGGTCCGCGCCTTCGACTACCTGCTCAAACCCGTGACCTACGAGCGCGTGGCGCAACTGCTCGACGAGCTGTCGAGCCTGCGTCCGGCAGCGACCGACGAGCTCGTCATCAAGACGTCCTTTGGCTACCATGCCCTGCGTCTATCCGATATCGAATATGCCGAGGCCCGCAACAAGCACGTGATCTTCCACCTGCGCGATGGCCGCGATATCGAGGCGCTCGAGCCGTTCCGCAGCATCGAGGACCGGCTGGCCCAAAACGCGACCTTCTTTAAGTGCCACCGCAGCTACCAGGTCAATCTGCGCAACATCGACCACTTCAATCGCACGGAAATCGTCATGCGCTCGGGCGCGTGCATACCGCTCGCACGCAGCTGCAAGCAGGGATTCCAAGACGCCTACTTTGCGGTGCGGTTCGAGGGCGGGAGACGCTGATGCTTTCCTCGGCAGAGCTGGTACTTTGGGCAATCCACCATGCGACGACGTTGCTCTTTGGCGTCTTTGCCTCGGCGGCGCTGTGCGGCGTCGAAATCAACGGCCGCCATTCGCTCGAACTGGTGGGGGTCGGCGCCGTAACCGGATGCGCATTCGGCCTCGCCAATGCCGTCGGCGGCGAGCTTTTCGCCCGACAGGCCTATCCACTTGTCGTGCATCTGCCGCTTGTCGTCTACCTGTGCGTACGCTATCGCCTGAGTCCGCTGCTCGCCATCCTGGGCGTTACCAGTGCCTACCTGAGCTGCCAGTTTAGCAACTGGATGGGCATCGCCGCATTCGCCGCCACCGATTCGCAGGTCGCGTACTACGCGGCGCGCATCATCACCACGCTCGGCGTCTTTGCCGTCTTGTTGCATTGGGCAAGCGACATTGGCCCCCGCCTGGCGATCAAAAGCCCCACCGAGCTGGAGATTCTGCTCATCCTGCCGCTCGTCTACTACATCTTCGACTACGCCACCAACGTCTATACCACGCTCTTCCACTCGGGCTCGGTGGTGACGGTTGAGTTTTTGGCGTTCGCCCTCTGTGCCTTCTACCTTATGTTTCTTGCCGTGTACCTGCGCGAATACGAGGCAAAGGAAATCGCCGAGCGCGAGCGCTGGATGCTCGCGACCCGCGACAGCGCGGCCATCAAAGAGCTCGAAGCCTGGCGCCAGTCCGGACGCGAGCTCTCGGTTCTCCGTCACGACATGCGCCACTACCTGCGCGGTCTAGCGGCCCTAATCGAAGAGGGTCACACCGACGAGGCACTCAAGCGCATCGACGCGCTCTGCGAGACCAACGACCGCACCGCCGTGCGCCGCTACTGCGCCAACGAAACGGTCAACATTGCGCTCTCGTCGCTTTCCGCGGACATCAACGCGCACGGCATCACCGCCGATCTGCGCGCCGCCGTGCCCGAAACCGTCCACGTGGGCGATGTCGATCTGTTCAGTGTGGTATCGAACGCCCTGGACAATGCCATCGCCGCGGCGAGCGCCGCCCCCGAAGGCAAGCGGTTTGTCGACCTGGACCTTCGCTACGAAGACGGCCAGCTTCTATTGCTGGTTTCCAACACGTTTGGCCGTGCGCCGCACATGGTCGACGGCATGCCCGTGGCTCAGCACACTGGGCACGGCTTTGGCACCAAGAGCATTAAGCTTGCCGTCGAGCGCATGAACGGCAACTGCCAGTTCCGCATTAACGGCGACCGGTTTGAGCTGCGCGCCGTGATGTAGGGGCTGCCGCCAGCCTCGCTACAGCGGTGCAGCCGCCGGGGTCAGCTGTTTAATGTAGGCCCACATGCGCTGCTTGGCGGCCTTGTCGGTGAGCGCCGCCTCAAAACCGTCGAGCGCCAGCACGCGGCGCCCCTGCACATGGGCGATCAGGCCGGGCTTGAGCATGGCGGTGTCAAAGTCATCAATTGCCACAAGCATATCGGCATAGGTCTCGCGCATGACATCGGCCGCACTGTTGTCCAGCAGCAGCACCGCCTCGGGGTCCAAGGTCTCCAGCGCCTCGCGGAACAGGTCGCACGTCAGGGCCTCGCCCGGCGCGACCGCTCCGTCGCCCGCGCCGGCGACGCTTGCCAGCACGCAAAAATCCTCGGGGGCATATCCGATGGCGCCGAGCGCCTTGCGCAACGCGGCGCCATCCGCGCCGGCAGCCAGCTCGCCGCCCGAGCACTCGGCTTCATCCAAATCGCCTTTGACCAGCACAATCGGCGAGCACGCGTTGCCTGAGATACGCACACCGCGACCTGCAAGCGACGCGAGCTCCTGCTCGGTCGCCTGAGCGATGGCTTCTTTTTTCTGGCTTTGTGACGTGGGCATGCGCTCTCCAATCGTTTGCGTGCCCACCATTATATAAAAGAGCCGTCCGCGAGTGGTTGCTTTACGAGCCGCTGGGTATAAGCACGGTCGTACTGATTTTTACGCGGCCGAGCCGCGTCACATTATGGAGGTCACCATGGCTGACATTAAGCAGATTACCCCCGAGAACTTCGACGCTGTCGTCAACGATAGCCTGCCCGTACTGGTTGATTTTTGGGCCCCGTGGTGCGGCCCCTGCCGCTCTCTCTCGCCCATCGTAGACGAGGTTGCCGACGAGCTGGCCGGCAAGCTGGCTGTGGCCAAGTGCAACGTCGACGACAACCAGGACCTGGCCATGAAGTTTGGCGTCATGAGCATCCCCACGCTGATCGTCTTTAAGAACGGCGAGGAGGTCGACCGCTCGGTCGGCGCCTTACCCAAGGCAAGGCTTCAGGCACTGCTGGAGAAACATCTGTAATACGCTTGTTACTTGCCTGCCGTCCATGAGCGGTTTCGCACCGCTCGCCGGAGTGCCAAACGCAAGGCATGCGACCACGGATAGTATGGTAGACACAAACAGCCCCCAGTGAACGGGTGCGGGTCAGACGGACTCGTACCCGTTTTCTTATGCGGCGGCGCCCAAGGCGGGCGTAGTAGAATCTGAACCACCATATCGCCCCGCACAAAAGGAGACTCCCCATGCATGACGTCGGAATGAACATGAGCCAGCTTGCCATGAGCGTCAAGCAGGTCGACGACACCATTGAGCTTGCTCACGAGTGGAGCCATCAGCTGCTGCACGCGACCGAAAACTTTGACATGGAGCGCATTGGCGCCAAGCTCGAGGCCGCCATGTCTGCGCTGCACGAGGCGCACGATGCGCTCGAGGGCTACGAGGAGGCCATCGAGGCAGATCACAACTCCGTCGGCTCTGTGAAACTGGTGTAACGTGACTGAGCCCGAGCACGCGCACAATCACGGTGCGGACGACGATGCGAGCTGCCGCTGCAGCGGCCCCAGCTCCGAGCTGGTCCGCTTTTCGGTCACCGCGCCCGACGACCTGCTGCGCCGCTTTGACGAGCAGATCGCGCGCCGCGGTGACGTGGCTAACCGATCCGAGGCCGTACGCGATCTGATTCGCGCCTCAATCGCCAAGGAGCAGATGCGCACGCCCGACGAGCAGGTCATCGGTTCGCTCACCATGATCTATGACCACCATACCGGCGATCTGACGCGCCGTCTGGACGAGGTGCAGCACGACTACACCGACGAGATTGTCTCGACCATGCACGTGCATCTGGACCACCACAACTGCCTGGAGATTCTGGCGCTCAAGGGTCGCGGCAAACGCGTCTACGAGCTGGCAGACCGGTTGCTGGGGCTGCGCGGCGTTAAGCACGGCGAGCTCACCTGCGCCGCCACCAAGCAGAGCCTGGGGCTGTAGCGGGATTTCCCGCAGCGCGCCTGCCA
>USHZ01000051.1 GCA_900554595.1 uncultured Collinsella sp.
CGGCCCCGTCGCCCCGCGCCCGGTCCACTCCGCGCTCGACCTGTCCAGGCTCGAGTCGGTCGGCTTCCACATGCCCGACTGGGAGGAAGAGCTGGGGGAGTACCTCAAGACGCTCGTGTAATGAATCGGTCCCTCGAGGAGTCTCGAGGGACCGATTTTTTTGGCATTCTAAACGTTGGCGGCGATTATAGATATCGCGTCGACTTCTTAAGTGAATCCGACAATTTTTCTCGAGGGTAGCCGCAGGCTGCCTTCGAGAACCGAGGACCACCTAGAACGCCGTCATTCCAGCCCATGTCACGCCGCCTTCCTGCCGGGAACGGGGTTGTCGGCCACGACGAGCGTGATGATCCTGACCGCGTGCTCTGCGGCGGTGTCCTCGTCATCGCGACCAGGGGTCATGAGGTTGAACTTGGTGATGGTGGAATTGCGTGACTATCCCAAGATGCGGTGTTTGATGCTTGAGAGAACCCCTCTAGTGTAGATTCGCTTGGTCTCGGCGTCCTCGTTTCGCTCGATGTTGAGACGCGGATAGCCGCTCGTATACTCAACATTGGGATTCGCGAGTACGTCGGCACGCATGGAGGGCCAGCGGCGCCACAGGCGGTGTAGGGCGTGGGTGCTTCCGTAGGCGGCGCTGAGGTCGCGGGCTTCCATGTAGGAGCTGCCATGGGTGGTGGCGCGTGCATGCGCGGTGCTCACTACGACCCGGTTCATCTCGCGTAGGAGGAACGAGAGCTCCATAGCCTCGGTGAGCAGGTCGCCGTGTTCGCGCATCCTGTCTACCACGGCTTGCAGGTCTGCGCGGCGCACCATGAAGGCGTCCGGGGTGGAGATGCTCGTATCGTATGTCACCTCGGCGAGGCCCGCATAGCCTCCGCCCATGTTGTCCACGAAGTTGCGGTTGGGCGCTACCGGGCACCCGTCGTTCAGAAGCACTGTGCCGGCTTGGGCCACCAGGCCGTCGGGGTAGAAGAGCTTGGGGTAGGCCGCGCCCACCTCCTTGCGGCAGAAGTAGGTTGCGAGGGTCTTTGCGCAGGCGGGGTCGGTGAACTCCACGGCATCCGTGGCGAAGAGGATGAGCTCGCTATCGAGCGCGTCGAGCGCGTGCTCGGCTACTGCCTTGAGGCTTTTGGGATGCGTGACCGCGACCGTGCCCGCAATCCCGTCTAGGTGCTCGATGGATGCTAGGGCGCGTTCGGTGCGCATGGTGTCTAGGCTCATGACCACGGCGTCAACGCTCTTGCCGTTGGGCGCGTAGTCCACACGGTAGACGCAGGGGATGTCCGTGGCGTGGGCGGTCGCGGCGATTCCGCGGCGGTGGAAGTGCGCGTTGAGCGCCCGCTCGCCGGCGGCGATGGCATAGGGCTTTGACTCCATAACGCCGCCGTTGGTGGAGCCGGCGTGCACGCGCCAGTGGTAGAGGACTTCGGGAATGTGGCAGATGCGGCGGGCATGCTCGGCGGCCTTGAGCGAAAGGTCGTAGTCCTGCGCACCGGACATCTCGTCGCCCGAAAGCTCCACGCGGCCCAGCACGTATCGGCTCACCATGAGCATGTGCACCACGTAGTTATACGAGTACAGCAGGTCACGGTTGAAGTCCGGCTTGAAGCGCGGCGCGTAGCCGGCGTCATCGTCTTTCTCGAAGTTGTCCTCATCGCAATAGAACAGGTCGGCATCGGGGTGCTGGGCCGCGAAAGCCATATAGCGCTCGAGCACGTAGGGCGAGAGCGTGTCGTCGTGGTCGGCAAAAGCCACGTAGTCGCCCGTGGCGGCGCGAATGCCTATGTTGGTATTGCCGGCGATGCCTAGGTTCTCGGGGAAGTCAATGGTCTTGATGCGCGGGTCCGCGTAGGTGGCCAGTGCTTCCTGCATGCCCTCGTTGTCCGGGCTCGCGTTTACCATCACGAGCTCCCAGGTGGTATAGGTCTGCGCGAGCACCGAGTTGATCATGTCGCGCAGGTAGGGCAGCGGCGTGTTGTACAGGGGGCAGATGATGCTCACGAGTGGGTGGAAGTCTTGGGGGATGGAGCCCTCCGGCAGGGGCTGGAGCTTGGGGTAGCTCGCGTACGCGCCGTCGATGCTGGGATTCACCATGTCGAGGTCGCGGCGGATACGCATGCGTTCGCGGCGGCGGCCCGTCATGGTGTCGAGCGAAATGCCCTGGTAGGTAAGGGTGAAATTGGCGGTGGAGCCGGTGGTGAGAATGGACAGGATGGGCGCGCGTCCGGGCGTTTGGGGCTCCAGGATGTAGAAGCGGGTGTGTGCGTTCGCGGCAAGCGGGGCGCCGTTCTTGCCGGTGAGGGCAAAGTCCCCGGGGTTGGGAAGCTGCACGTCCGTGCCGGTGCCGCAGCCGTGAAGTTCGGCGCGGTAGACCACGTGACCGTGCTCGGCTTCGAAAACCTGGGAGATGTTAGCGGTTAAGGGCAATGCAGCCATGGGGAATCCGATCTGCTAAGGAGTAATGGGGTGGCGAGGCGTCGCGGACGAGGCGAAATGCCTGCATCCCCTAAAGTATGATGTTGCGATTAAAATAATAGCAAAGGGGGCACGTTGGTGGCGTATCCTTGGTATCCTAGTTCTGATATGAATATGACTTCGGGTTCTAGGAAGGCTGCTGTTCATTGAGACTTGCTGCAGCTTAACCATGCCCTATGAAAGGTCGTCCTGCATGAAATCCGACGCTTCCGCGCTCGTTTCCGTCATCATCCCCGTATGCAACGTGGAAAAGTACCTTGCTCAATGTTTGGAGAGTATTTGCTCGCAGACGCACCGCGAGCTGGAGGTCATCTGCTTAAACGATGGCTCGAAGGACGGCTCCCTCGCCATTCTGCGCGAGTTCGAGGCGCGCGATTCGCGTGTGATCGTTGTCGATAAGCCTAACGAGGGCTACGGCGCCACGTGTAATCGCGGCTTGGAGATGGCCCATGGCGCGTGGGTCTCTGTTGTCGAGCCGGACGACTGGATCGATCCAGTCATGTACGAGTGCATGCTCAGCCGTGCCGCGCTGGTGGACGTCCCCGTCGATATTGTAAAGTGTCCTTGGATCGATGTGCACGATTGGGACGATCCGGACACGCAGTACGAGCAGCAGTGCGTGTTGGCGCACCGCCTGCCCAACACCACGCGTCCCGTGACCCTGGCCGACCTGCCCATCATGGTGGAACAGCACCCCAGCATCTGGAGTGCCATCTACCGTCGCGACTTCTTGAACGAGTACGGCATTCGCTTTGTTCCGTACCCGGGCGCCGGTTGGGCGGACAACCCGTTCCTCATCGAGGCATTCTGCCAAGCCAAGGCCATCATGACGTTCGACGAGGCGTTCTACCATTACCGCTGCGATTTGCCCGGCGCTACGTACAACCACAAGAAGGACGCGGCTGTCGCTCTGCCGTTCGACCGCTGGTGTGACATGACGGACATCCTCGAGCGCCTACACGTGACCGACCGCGGCATCCTCGAGGCGCACTACATGCGCGGCTTCAACTACATCCACGGCGGAATCGTGGACGATGGCTGGGAGAACCCCATCGTGCAGGACGGCACACGCCGTGTGTTCTCGCGCATGGACACTGAGATTGTGCTGGGGCATCCCAAGCTTTCCCCCAAGCGCAAGCGCTTCTACCTGGAGCAGATGGGCATAGCTGGCCGACGCGTGCCGGTGTGGCCGCGCGTGAAGTACTTCGCGAGCGAGACGCGCTTCTTCGTGAAGAGCAATGGCGTTCGCGGCCTGCTGCGCAAGGTCGGTGGTTTTGCGAACGGCAAGGCGGTCGCCGCCCGTCGAGCCAAGGAGAACGCAAAGGGGTAGGGGCGCCTTCGGGCATCGTTTCCCGCCCTGATCTGCCTCCGCCCTCTCGAGAACTTCGGCCGCCTTGGGTGTCAGTGCGCACCCGACTCTCCTGATTGTATGCAGCTCGTCGAGGCGAGAAATCGCGCAAGCGCCCCTGTGTTATCATACGTTGTTCGGCAAGGGCGGCATCTGCCGCTAACGTGCAATCAATAGGGAGGCGTCGTCGGTGTCCTCACAGACTCTCGCAACCGAAAAGGCCCCGCGTCCGTATAAGAAGGACCTGCTCATCCTCGAGCAGCTCGTCACCAAGGACTTCAAGCTCAAGTACCGCCGTAGTTTCCTCGGCGTGTTGTGGAGCGTTCTCAACCCGTTGCTCATGATGATCGTCATGTCCATCGTGTTCTCTTACATGTTTGGCAGCAACGTCCCCAACTTCCCGCTCTACCTCATCGTGGGCAACGTGACGTTCTCGCTCATGAGTGACTCCACCAACGCGGCGCTCACGAGCATCATCAACGCCGCGCCCCTGCTCAAGAAGGTTAAGGTCAACCGGTACATCTTCCCGGTGCAGAAGGTCTTGTTCGCGCTCGTGAACTTCGCTTTCTCGCTCATCGCCGTGGCCATCGTCATGCTGTTCTTCCAGGTTATGCCCACATGGCACTTCATCTGGCTGCCCCTGTGCCTGTTCTTGCTGATGCTCTTTTGCATTGGCGTAGGCATGGCCATTGGCGCGCTCTCCGTCTTCTTCCGCGACATTATCCACCTGTGGGGCGTCGTCATCATCGCGTGGACCTACCTCACGCCCATCTTCTGGGACCTCTCCCTCCTTATCGACAAGGGTGCCCCGCACTGGATCATCATGCTGGTGAAGATAAACCCCATGTACAACTATCTCGAGTTCATGCGTGACATCTTCCTGTGGCAGCAGAACCCAACGCCCACGGTGCTCCTCATGTGCATCGCGTGGGCCATCATCGCGCTCATCATCGGTATCTTCGTGTTCAAGAAGACCGAGCACAAGTTCATCCTCTACGTCTAAGGCGGAATCATGGCAGACGCTACCAACACCGAGTACGCCATCGAGGTCGACGACGTCACGATGGTCTTTAACATGGCCAGCGAGCAGCTCAACTCCCTCAAGGAGTACTTCATCAAGCTCGTGCGCCACGAGTTGTTCTTCAAGGAGTTCCATGCTTTGGAGCACGTGAGCTTCAAGGTTAAGAAGGGCGAGGTCATTGGCCTGGTGGGAACCAACGGTTCTGGTAAGTCCACCATGCTCAAGATCATCGCCGGCGTGCTCGAGCCTACGAAGGGCACCGTGACGGTTCGTGGCAACATCGCGCCCCTCATCGAGCTGGGCGCTGGTTTCGACCTCGAGCTCACCGCGCGTGAGAACATCTTCCTCAACGGTGCGCTTTTGGGTTACTCCAAGCAGTTCATGGAGGAGCACCTGGACGAGATCGTGGACTTCGCCGAACTGCGCGACTTCCTCGACATGCCCATGAAGAACTACTCATCCGGTATGGTCGCGCGCATCGCGTTCGCCATCGCCACCGTGGTGGAGCCCGACATCCTCATCGTCGATGAGACGCTCTCCGTGGGCGACGTGTTTTTCCAGCAGAAGTGCGAGCGCCGCATCCAGAGCTTCATAGATTCCGGCAACGTGACCGTGTTGTTCGTGAGCCATTCCATCGAGCAGGTGGAGCGCATCTGCACCTCCGCGGTGTGGATCGAGAAGGGCCACGAGCGCATGATCGGTCCGGTGGACGAGGTCTGCGCGGCTTACAAGGCGCAGTTCGACTAACATGTCCGGCGCGTGCGACAAGGCGGCGGAGCGGGGCGTCGACGCCCGGCCGTTGTTCTCGATCATTATGCCGTGCTATCGAGTCGCGGCCTACCTACCCTCCGCCATCGCGTGCATCCGCGCGCAGACGTGTGCGGACTGGGAGCTCATCTGCGTGGACGACGCTTCTCCCGATAACGTCGCGGAGCTCGTCGAGTATGCTGCCGCCGAGGATCCGCGCATTCGCCTCGTGCGTCATAAAGTTAACCATGGTCTCGCCGATGCTCGCAACACCGGCATCTCCGCCGCCCGCGGACGCTACGTTTGGATGCCCGATCCGGATGATGCGTACGCTCCCGACCTGCTCGAGCGCTGTGCCGAGAAGATCCGTTCCCAGGCTGATGCGGAGGCCAGGACCGATGTCGTGGTGTTCGGACTTACCGAGGAGCTCTTCGATGCGGACGGTTCCGTATGCGGTGCGCACGACATCGTGCCGGCGCTCGACGGGGCTTTTTCGGGCTCCGATGCGCACGCGCAGGTTCTCGACCTCGAGGACCGCACGCTTCTAGGCTATGCGTGGAACAAGGTCTACCGTGCGGAGGTGCTGGACGGCATCGCGTTTGAGACCGTTCCCCTCATCGAGGACATCGTCTTTAACGTTGCTGTCTTTAATCGCGTTGAGAACCTTGCGCTCGTTGCGCGTCCCTTGTACCGCTACGAGAAGCGCGTGGCCGCCAACCTGACGGCCAAATTCGTGCCCGAGTACTACGAGGTGCATCGCCGCCGCATCGATGATGTATACCGCCAGCAGGTGTCGTGGGGCCTCGATTCCGCCGATGTCCGCTCCCGCCTCGGGGCTCGCTATGCGCGCTACATCTTGTCCGCGCTCGAGCGCAACTGCGATGCGCGCGCGGGGCTAAACCATGCAGGCCGCGTGGCCTTCTGCCGCAGTATCATGGACGACGAGCTCTTCCGCGCGCTCGTCCTGGATGCGTGCCCGCAGGGCAGGGGAGCCCGCGTGTGCGTGGGCCTCCTCAAGACGCACAGCGCTCTGGTGTGGTGCGCCGCCGGCCGCATCATCCACCTCATGAGGTCGCGTGCCGGCCTCGCGTACCGTAAAGCCACGTTCTCCCGTTAGGAGCTCCCGTGTCCAAGAGCACGTTTGATACATCTGCGCCGCAGCTTACCATTGCCGTTCCCGCGTACAACGTCGAGAGCTACCTCGCGCGAGGTCTCGAGTCCTACCTCGACCCGAGATTCGTGGGCAAGCTCGAGGTCGTCGTGGTGGACGATGGCTCCACCGACGGCTCCCGTGCACTTGCGGAGGAGTTCGCCGCGCGCAGCCATGGCGTGATCCGCGTCATCTCCAAGAAGAACGGAGGCCACGGCTCAGCCGTGAACGCCGGCCTGGCCGAGGCGCGCGGGCGCTATTTCCGCGTGGTGGACGGCGACGACTGGGTGAACGCGGACGGTATGGCTGAGCTGCTTGAGCGTCTTGCCGACCTCGATTGCGACCTTGTGGTAGATAAGAAGCGCGAGATCGACATGACTTCTGGCGAGGAGCGTCTGTTCCCGCTCGCCAAGGGTGTTGTCACGGGTCGCGCGCTCGACTTCTCCAGCGTTCTCACCAACGGCGACACCGTGTTCCAGATCATGATTCACACGCTCACCGCGCGCACGGACTACCTACGCGGTATCGGCATCCACCTGCTCGAGCACACCTTCTACGAGGACTATGAGTACGTGGTCAAGGCAAGCGTGCCCGCCTCTACCATCTGCTACCTCGATATCGAGGTGTACCAGTACCTGGTGGGCAACGAGAACCAGTCCGTGAGCCAGGCGAACTACGTGCGCCGCTGGGACGATCACGACCGCGTGGTCATGGAGCTCCTGGACTACCTTGAGCGCTGCGAGCATGGCGAGGTATGCGCCGCGAGCGGGGAGAGGCTTTCGGATGAGTCCGTCTACTACGTGCGCGAGAAGGTCCACCTCATCGTGGACACGCACTACAACATCGCGTTGCTGTTCGATGAGGATCGCAGCCGTGGGCGTGCGCGCGCCAAGGCGTTCCGACGCGAGTTGAGGTGTGCGGACATAGACCAGTGGGCGCGCGGCGAGCAGCGATACCGTATGGCCACGCTCCTCAACCGCTTGAGCTTCTCGTACAACTCCATCAAGCGCTTGGTCTCCAAGCGCCGTCACTAGCACGCTACCAAGGGATGATTCATGAGCCGCAAACCGCGCATAGCCATATTCAGCGCCGACGCCAAGCTTGGCCATGAGGTCAAGGGTGCCACGCGTTACACGTTCCTCGCGACGCTTCTCGTGGAGCGTGGCTTCAATGTCGACTTTATCACGAGCGGCTTCCAGCACTGGGAGAAGCGCCAGCGTGATTTGGCGACGTTCGACACGAGCATGCACGCGTTCAACGTGAAGTTCATTGCCGAGCCGAGCTATCCCGCCAACATGTGCCCCCAGCGCATCTGGGCGCACCATGTGATGGCCAAGCGCGTGACGGCGTACTTCGATGTGGACCACGACTACGACCTCATCTACTGCCAGATTCCGCCCAACGATGTGACGCTCGCCGTGGGACGGTCCGCGAAACGCTACGGCATCCCCTTCGTGGTCGACGTGAACGACCTGTGGCCTGAGGCCTTCCGTATCGCGCTCGACGTTCCGGTGCTGTCCGACATAGCCTTCGCTCCGTTCGAGCGCCAAGCTCGTCGCGCGTACGCGTTGGCGGACGCCGTGGTGGGTACGTCCGACGAGTACGCCGCCCGCCCTTTCCGCGACCGCGCCGAGGATATCCCCAAGCTCGTGGTGTACGTGGGTAACGACCTCGAGGAGTTCGACGCGGGCGCCGCTGAGAACGTCGGCTCCGTGGAAAAGCCCGAGGGCGAGGTCTGGGTTACTTACGCGGGTAATATCTCGGCACTATACGACTTGGAGACGCTCGTCGAGGCTGTGGCGATAGCTGCCAAGGCGCATCCCGAGCTCAGACTTAAGATTCTTGGCGATGGCCCCGAACGCGCATCCGTCGAGGCGGCGGTTGAGCGAACCGGGGCGCCTGCTGAGCTTTTGGGCTACATGCCGTACCGTGTCATGGCGGCTTGGCTCAAGGCGTCCGACATGGTGGTCAACTCGCTGGTCGCGAACGCGCCCCAGAGCGTGCCCACCAAGATAGGCGATTACCTGGCCTCGGGACGCCCCATGATTAACACGTCCATGAACGTTGAGTTTCGCGAGAAAGTCGTGCGTGACGGCTTTGGCGTGAATGTTGTGCCGGGTGACGCCGAGGGGCTCGCCAGGGTGATCTGCGAGCTTGTCGAGGACGAGGCGGGACGCGCGCGCATGGGTCGCGTGGCGCGCGAGCTCGCGGCGGCACAGTTCGACCGCCCGCATTCCTATGAGGCTACCGTCGACCTCATTCGAGGCCTGATCTCCGAGCGCACGAAGTAGATTGCCCCCGTGAGGCGTGCTCGTCCTATACTCGGACTGATAGGAGAGTGCATGGTGTGTCGGGGTTGGGCGAGGCCGTGCTTGAGGGGGCGACCGACCGCAAGCTGTCCGATGAGCCGGCAATCGTGGAGATGGCCCGCTCTATTTCCGGGTTGCCCGACGATACCAAGATGACGCTCGTTCCAACCGGTCCCTTGACGAACATCACGCTTTTCCCATGTACACACTCGGGGCGTGCCGATCGTATCGATCGCATCGTCCTCATGGGCGGCACCACGGTTGGCGGAAACGCGACCGTGTACGCCGAGTTCAACATATGGGACGACCCCGAGGCTGCGCAGATTGTGGTCTCGAGCGGGCTACACATCGTTATGTGCCGCCTCGATGTGACCCAGAATTGCGGTTGCGGCTTTGCCTTCCCGCCATTCTGGGTCACATCCGGAGTACTGGTTATGAGACGCGCTCGACGAACTTCAGGTATTGCGTGCGGCGCCACTTGTCCATCGTGGCGGCGTAGAGGCTTTCGGTGTTGTCGAGCTCGTACCAAGCGCCGTCTGCGCCTACTCGTTGTAGCACGGCACGACGATGGAAATGCGCGGTATGGCGGTTTACCTTGCGTTTGGGTTGTCGTTGCGATAGTCACCGAAGGCGTATTTGCTATATACATTGACTTCCCACTGCTTTTTTTCGACCTTTGCCACGGAGTCGAGGATAAAACCAGTCGCGAGACTTAAGCCACACAGGAACATAAACGATGCGGCGAGCAGGGCGGTTGGGAAGCGCGGAACAAGACCGGTCTGGAAATACTCGACAATGATGGGAATGCCCAGGGCAAGACCGATTATTGCAAACAGGAGCGCAACGAGGCTGAAGAATTTGAGCGGGCGGTAGTCCTTGAACAGCGTGCCGATCATGGCGACAACTTTGATGCCGTCGCTGACGGTGTTGAGTTTGGACTCGGAACCCTCGGGGCGGTCACGGTACTCAATAGGCACATCTTTGATGCGCCAGCGGTGGTCGACGGCATGGATGGAGAGCTCGGTTTCGATCTGAAAGCCCTCGGAAAGCACGGGGAACGTTTTGACAAAGGGTCGGCTCATGGCGCGATAGCCCGTCATGACGTCATCGAAGCTGTATCCGTAAATCCATTTGATCATGGCACGAACCAGATTGTTGCCAAAGCCGTGGAAGGCGCGCTTGTTTTCCTCGGCGTAGGTGCCGTTGGACAGGCGATCGCCGACGGTCATATCGGCTGTACCATTAAGAATGGGCTCGCAGAGGGCTTTTGCCGCTTCGGCGGGGTAGGTGTCGTCGCCGTCGACCATGAGGTAGCAATCGGCGTCGATATCGCGGAACATCTGACGGCAGACATTGCCCTTTCCCTGTCGGGGCTCAAAGCGCACTGTGGCGCCGTGTTCCGTTGCGATGCGCGAGGTATCGTCTGACGAGTTGTTATCGTATACATAGACCGTCGCCTGCGGAAGCTCGCGGTGGAAGTCGTCAATGACTTTGCCGATCGTGAGGGCTTCGTTGTAGCAGGGGATAATGACGGCAATAGATTCAGAATTCACTCAATGCTCCTTTGATATTCAATCGTAGAAAGTATAGCCGTTTGGCCCTGGCATCCTGAGATGCAGCCGTCTTCCACAAGTCCGAGCGCAAATTCATCTTCTACATCTAAAGGAATGCTGTGATGACTGAATCTGTTGTTGATTACAACGAGCAGCCTCTGGCTGTCGAGGTCGACGCCACCACCATGATCTTTAACATGGCGTCTGACTCGCTGACCAGCCTCAAAGAATGTTTTATTAAGCTCGCTAAGCATGAGTTGTTCTTTGAGGAGTTTAGGGCGCTTAAGCACATCTCGTTTGATATTCACCGCGGTGAGGTCGTGGGCTTGGTCGGTACTAATGGTTCCGGCAAGTCCACGATGCTCAAGATTATCGCTGGTGTGCTCGAGCCTAGCGAGGGCAGCGTTAAGGTTCATGGTAACATTGCACCTCTGATTGAGCTTGGAGCTGGCTTTGATCCCGAGCTGACGGCACGCGAGAACATTTATTTGAACGTTGCGCTAGTCGGCTATACCAAGGAATTTATCGATGCCGACTTTGATGGCATTATCGAGTTCGTTGAGCTGCAGAACTTTGTCGACATGCCGCTCAAGAACTTCTCTTCGGGTATGGTTGCGCGCATTGCTTTTGCAATCGCCACCAT
>USHZ01000052.1 GCA_900554595.1 uncultured Collinsella sp.
ACCAGTTGTTGAGAGACTTCATCGTGTTCTTCATGTCGGTGGCTCCTTTCGTGATGCCGTGGCGCGGTCGCACCTTGTTGCTGTTGCGCTGCACTATAACACAGCAAAGTGTTTGCAGGAAATCTTTTTTTCGAAAAGATTTCAGCGGTGTTTCCCACCGGTCGAAGGGGCGGGCGGGAAACCTTGGCCATCTCGCCCGCGCCTTAAGGTGTGGGGTTCTTAGGCCTTCTTGCGACGATAGAGCACGAAGCCGCAGACACCGATGATGACGACGGCGCCAACAGCCATGGCGGCCATGTTGTTGCCCTCGGACTTCTCCTAGGTGATTGGATGAATATCATACCAATGTGGAATTACTTCTTCCGGCGGTGGATCACGTTGATCGCATAGCCGATGAGCATGGCCAGAACAATGACGATAAAGCCGGGCAGGGGAGTGTCGTTCATGGGGTCCTCCTATTTTCCGAGCGGGGAGAATTCGTCGACGATGAGGTCGAGGCATTGCGGAAGTGCGCGGGCACCAAAGACGCCCGAGTTGCTGGAGATGATTTCGCCATCGAACTGCATGCCAAGCGACGGCGTGCAGGTGATCTTGGCTTCTTTGGTCTGGATGATCTTGAACTGCGGACGGCCGAGCACCTTGCCGGCGGGGTCGAGTGCGGCGGTGATCACGGTCGGGAGCAGCTGGACGGTTTTTACGGGCTCGATGACCGCGATGTCGACCATGCCGTCGTTCATGCGGCAATCGGGGAACAGGTTGATGTCGTTTTGGATGACCGAGGTGTTGCCGGCCATGCAACAGATGCCATCGAGCTCCTCGACAATGCCGTCATGCTCAATCGTAAAGTGCGCCACCGTGGGGTTGGGTGTGGCGAGCGCTGACAGGAAATAGGCGATCTCGCCGATGTCGTTTTTGGTGGGGGCGGCCTTCATCATGATCTCGGCATCGTAGCCCGAGCCGGCGATGATGATGAAGCCGTGGCGCTTTTCGTTGCCGTTCTCGTCGAGCCAAAAGAGCTCACCCATGTCCGCCTTGACGGTGCGGCCGGCGCGGCAGGCCTTGGCGAGCGCCGCGGCCTCGGGGGCATTGCC
The DNA here is from genome assembly GCA_900554595.1 of uncultured Collinsella sp. Classification (GTDB taxonomy): domain Bacteria; phylum Actinomycetota; class Coriobacteriia; order Coriobacteriales; family Coriobacteriaceae; genus Collinsella. The sequence continues at coordinate 1,092 of USHZ01000052.1, forward strand.
AATGTTGTTGAAGAACAGGCAGGCCGTGCCGGAGGGGAAGACGAGCGTGGGGACGCCGCATCCGCGCATTTGGTCGAGCACGTTGGAAACGGTGCCGTCGCCGCCCGAAATCACCACGCGATCAAACTCGCGCACGTCTGCCACGGCGTCCTCGGGCTCCATGCCATCGCCGATAAAACGCATCACGACCTCGTCGCCACCCTGCGCGAGGGCGTGCGTGAACGCGTAGATTTCATCTGAGCTGGGGCCCGATGCCGGGTTGTGGATGATAAGGCAGCGCATACTTACGTTCCCGTTCTGTGACTAACCGAGTATAGTTGTAAGGCAATGCCGATATCCTACCCGTGTTTTTCGGGCCTAACCTTATTCGATGGGTTGATATGTACATTTCCACACATCAGGCTCTACTCGACTTTTGCCAGCGCGCTCGTGAGTTCGACGCGATTGCCGTCGATACCGAGTTTTTGCGCGAGCGCACGTTCCACCCGCGCCTGTGCTTGGTCCAGATTGCCACCCCCGCCGAGAGCGTCGCGGTCGATCCTCTGGTGATCGACGACCTGTCGCCGCTCGCCGAGCTTATGGGCGATGAGAGCGTGACCAAGGTCTTTCACGCCTGCTCGCAGGATATGGAGGTTATGCTCCATACCGTGGGCGTGCTGCCGCGTCCCATTTTTGACACGCAGGTGGCCGCCGCCTTTTTGGGCGAGCGCCAGCAGATTTCCTACGGCGCGCTCGTGCAGACGTTTTGCGGCGTCTCATTGCCCAAGACCGAGTCGCTGACCGATTGGTCGCGCCGCCCGCTGACCGATAAGCAGATTGAGTACGCAATCGATGACGTCAAGTATCTGATCGTTGCCTATACCGAGATGATGAGCCGCCTACGCGAGCTGGGTCGTGTGGATTGGGTGCTCGATGAGCTGCGCCCGCTTGCCGACGAGTCGCACTACCGCGCCGACCGCCATGAGGCATTCCGCAAGGTCAAGCGCATCAACTCGTGCAGCCGCCATCAGCTGGGCATTGCGCGCGAGCTCGCCGCCTGGCGCGAGGACCGCGCCGAGCGCCGCAACATCCCGCGCAAGTGGGTCATGTCCGACGACACGCTGCTGGCGCTCGTCAAGCGCAATCCCGTTCGCGTTGAGGAGTTCCGTAGCATCCGCGGTACCGATCAGCTCGGGGAGCGCGACGTGGACGGCGCGCTCATGGCCATCAAGCGCGGTGCGAGCTGCCCGCACGATCGCCTGCCGCTCATGGTGCGCGGGCACCGTCAGATCTCGCCGGAGCTGGAGAGCGTGACGGACCTGATGTATGCGCTTATTCGCTTGGTTGCCGAGCGCTCGGGCGTGGCGACCTCGGTTATCGCCTCGCGCGATGACCTGGCCGATTACATCGAGCATCCTGAGCAAAGCCCCCTGCGCGAAGGCTGGCGTTTTGAGCTTGTGGGCTCGCGCCTGGACGATCTGCTTTCGGGCAATATGGGACTCACCGTGAAGGACGGCAAAATCGAGCTTTTATAGTTACGCGGTTTTACCAAACCGCGTAACAGCTCGATGCTGCAAACGGCCGAGAGCGGCAATCTGACGTTCAATCGTCGCTCGCGTACCAAAGTACGCGTCACTTTTCTTTCACGTCACCTTGCTCGCTCTCGGCCGTTTTCGCTGACAATGCCAAAACATCGATGCTGATATGCTTGCCAGCTGAGTGGGTAGAATGCCTCCAACGTGTAACTCGATTCGGAGGAATTCGTATGCCTTATTACTATGGATATGGCTTTGGCATCGACCCGCTGTACCTGCTGGTTGTTCTCGTCTGCACGGTGCTTGGTCTTGCCGCGCAGAGCTATATCAACTCGACGTACAAGACGTGGTCTAAGGTGCGCTCGGACGGCGACACGGGCGCCACGGTCGCTCGCCGCATGCTCGACGCCAACGGTTGTAGCGCCGTTGGCATCAAGGGCGTTGCCGGCGAGCTCACCGATCATTACAACCCGCAGGATAACAACCTGTATCTGTCGGATGCCAACCGTTCGGGCGGGTCGGTCGCAAGCGTTGCCGTCGCCTGCCACGAGGCGGGCCACGCCGCCCAGCGTCAAAGTGGTTATGCCATGATGAAGGTGCGCACCGCTTTGGTCCCCGTCGTCAACTTTACCCAGAACACCTGGACGATCGTGCTGCTCATGGGCCTGTTTATGAACATCGCGGGACTCACGACCCTCGCGCTGGTCTTCTTCTCGTTTAGCGTGCTGTTCCAACTGGTTACGCTGCCGGTCGAGATTGATGCCAGTCGGCGCGCCGTGGCGTATATCGAGCAGTCGGGCATGAGTTCCAAGCAGGTCAACGGTGCCAAGAAGGTGCTGACGGCAGCCGCGCTCACCTACGTGGCCGCTGCGCTCACCTCGATCATCCAACTGCTCTACCTTATGGCTCGTTACAACAGAAACTCCAACCGATAACAAATGGGACCGACGGGCGCCGCGGGGATTTGTGTCCCCGCGGCGCTGTACTATGTGTTGGACTTGAATTAGCACAGGGCCGGAGCCCATGTGCACGATGACGAAAGGGGGCTGCGTGGCAGGCTGGAATCTAACCGGCAATGCCGTTTCCGCCGAGTTCGACGGATCGGACGAGCAGGAGCGCAAAGAGCTCAGCGTGAGCCAAGCGGTGGAGATCGCCGCCGGCGCGCTCGATGCCATTCCGCAGCTGAGCGTTTTGGGTGAGGTCACTGGTTTCCGCGGTCCCAATGCCCGAAGCGGCCACTGCTACTTCCAAATCAAGGACGACTCGGCGGCCGTCGACTGCATCATCTGGAAGGGCGCCTACCTTAAGCGTACCTTCGATTTGCGTGATGGCATGCAGGTGAGCTTTAAGGGCAGCTTCAATCTCTACAAGCCTACGGGTCGCATGAGCTTCGTCGCCCGCTCGTTTTCGCTGGCGGGGGAGGGCCTGCTGCGTCAGCAGGTGGCTCAGTTGGCCGAAAAGCTGCGTCGCGAGGGTCTGATGGACGAGACACGCAAACGTCGCATTCCGGTGTTTTGCTCGCGTGTGGCGGTTGTCACCTCGCTTTCGGGTGCCGTAATCGACGACGTCAAGCGTACGCTGCGCCGTCGCAACCCGCTCGTCGAGCTCGTCTGCGTGGGGGCCAAGGTTCAAGGCGAGGGTGCGCCCGCCGAGCTCATCGAGGGCTTGCGCCGCGCCGCTGCCATTACGCCGGCGCCCGATTGCATTTTGCTCGTGCGTGGCGGCGGTTCCTTCGAGGACCTCATGACCTTTAACGACGAGGAACTTGCCCGCGCTGTGGCAGCCTGTCCCGTGCCTGTGGTGACGGGTATTGGGCATGAGCCCGATACCTCGATTTGCGACATGGTGAGCGACCGCCGCTCCTCCACGCCCACGGCGGCGGCCGAATCGGTGGCGCCGGCTATGACGGAGTTGGCCGACGTGCTCGAGACGCGCCATCAGCGTCTGGGCGCCGCGATGGCTTCGATGATTGGGTCGGATCAGGTCGATCTGGAAATGCTCGACCAGCGCGGTCGCCGCGCCTGGGATACCTATACGGCTCGACTGGGCGACGCGCTCGATGCAGCCGCGTGCCGCCCGTGCCTCAACGATCCAACGTTTATGGTCGAGCGTCGCGAGTCTGAGCTTGCCCTGACGGCCGATCGTCTGTCCGGCGCCATAACGCGTTCGGTTGGGGCCTTCCGTTCCAACTTCGATCGTCTGCCCGAGCGCTTGATCGCAAGCACCTCAGGGCTCGATGGCAAGCGCCATGCGCTCACGCTTGCGAGTTCCCGTCTGGAGCATCAGGGACGTACGATGCTCAGCAAACCCGCGTCCGACCTGGGCCGAGCTGCCGCGTCGCTCGATGCCTTGTCGCCGCTCAAGGTGCTTGCCCGCGGTTACTCCATCGCGTACAGCGATGACGGTGTGGCCACGAGCGCCAAGACCTTTAAGCCGGGCGACGCCATCCGCGTGCGCATGGCGGACGGCAACGTGTCGGCAACCGTCAACGCGGTCGAGTAGATTGCGTTTCACAGTGATAGACCCTTAGGAAAGGAAACAGATATGGCAGAGAAGACCCCGGTCGAGCAGCTTACGTACAAGCAGGCTTCGCAGGAGCTGGAGCTCATCATCCGCAGCCTTGAGTCGGGCGATATGGAGCTCGAGGAGTCGCTCGAGAGCTACACCCGCGGCGTCGAGCTCCTCAAGAGCCTGCGTACCCGCTTGTCCGATGCCGAGCAGAAGGTCTCGGTGCTCCTGAAGGACGTCGACGGCAACGACGTGCTCGCCGACGGCGAAGCCGCCAACACCGACGACAACCTCTCGTTCTAACCATTCCGACCAAATATAATTACCTTGGTCTGTGAGAAAGGAACCAACCATGTGCGATTGCATCTTCTGCAAAATTGCCAACCACGAGATCCCCTCGACCGTTGTCTATGAGGACGACCAGGTCATCGCCTTCGATGACCTCAACCCCCAGGCGCCGGTCCACACGCTCGTGATCCCCAAGAAGCACTACAGTGACATCGCCGACAACGTACCTGCCGAGACCATGGGCGCCATGGCTCACGCCATCCAGGAGGTCGCCAAGGCCAAGGGTCTGGAGGACGGCTTCCGCGTCATCTCCAACAAGGGCGTCAACGCCGGCCAGACCGTCATGCACTTCCACATGCACGTCCTCGGCGGTAAGAACCTGGGCGAGAACCTCATCTGAGGACGCGTAGCCCGTCGACTTGGCTGCCTTTGGAGTAATCTATGCAGCTTTCTCAACTCGAATACCTTCAAGCGGTAGCGAACTATGGCGGCGTGCGCAAAGCAGCTCGCGCCGTTCATGTGAGTCCGCAGGCCGTTTCGTCGGCAATCAAAAAGTTGGAATCTGAGTATCAGATTGTTTTGCTCGACCGATCGGCGGGGGAGGCTGTTTTGTCTCCGGCGGGCAGAGAATTTGCGCGTCGTGCACGCGTGATCATGGCACAAGTCGACGATCTCAAAAAGTACGCTCAATCGAGGGACGACGGCGTCTCGCCCGATGGTCACTTTCGTCTTTACGCCCCCTGCCTTCATGGGCGGGGGCGTCTTTTTGCCGAAAACTGGTATGACTCGTTTGAACGCTCGTATCCTCAGATTCACCTTGATGTGTGGCATCAGCCAACGGCTACATGCTTTGAATCACTTATACTTGGAATTTCGGACGCGGCTATCTCATTCGAGGAACCACGGGACAGCGTCCTTTCTTCAAAATATTTGGGTGAAAAGGAGCTCAAGGTTCTTTCATGCCCAGCGGGTCATCAATCTGTGGGCGCCATGACCATTCGCGAGTTACTGGGCGGCAGGCTCGCTGTTCCCATTAATTTGTCACCCTGTCTCAATGCAATCAATCAATGTCCCGAAGCCCAGCTCGTCAATTTTCGCTTCCGTGATGTTGAATACGGAAGCAGGGCTCAGACTGAGTTTCTTCAAGCCGGGGGATTGATATTGAGTTTGTCTGGGTCCTCTCTCGCATCGGATGGGTCAGAAGTGAGCGAGTGCTCCATTGAAGGTTCGCGTGATGTAACCTTGCCTATCTACTTTTGCTATCGGCAAAATTCCTGGACTGATCGACACCAGACGGTTTTTCTGCACCTATTGCGTCATCTTGCTTCGTGAGATTAATTGGCTTCGAGACGTCAAGTGATTATTGACGCCTTGTAACACATAGCTGACAGCTTTGCCCTCATGCTCTTTCCAAGATTCCGATTTAGATTGCTGACTCTTGGAGGGCGGAGCATGAAAAACCGTACGGTTTTGCTTTATATGACGTTCGTTTTTCTGTCGAACTTCAGCACCATCTTGTATTTTCTAACTGTCTACCTTGAGTTCGTCGGGCTTTCGATGGTAGCGATTTCTAGCATGATGATTGCATATCAAGTGAGCAAGTTCATCCTTGAAGTTCCCACTGGCTATATTGCTGATAGGTTTGGACGAAAGGTGAGCGGCCTCGTTGGCATTGTGGGGATGCTTGGGTACTACGCCGCCCTGCTTCTCGTCCGATCTCCTCTGCTTTTAATCGGCGCGTTTGCTCTCAAAGGTTTTGCCGTTGCATGTGTGAGCGGATCCATAGAAGCGATTTACATTGACAGCGTCTCTCAGGACCAGCTCGTAAGACTTAATGTCGTTGAGCGATTTGTTTTCTATGCCTCTTATGCCATCTCCGCTTGTGTGGGCGGCTTCATTTCGTCTGTCGCTGCATACCTCATTGGTCTTTCGGCAGATATCATCGCAATGGTTTTGACGTTGGTTGTCGTTATCTGCATTCCTGAGATGCGAAGAGGGGGCACTGCGGCGACACCTGAGCGTGGAATGAGCCCGAAGATGATCGGTGCTGCTATTACGGGTAGTGGCGTTCTTCGGTCAGCGTTCATCATGGACTGTTCTCAGGCATTTGCCTTCGTCGCCCTGGAAGACTTTTTCTCACTGTTGCTTGCGGGCCGCGGAATGAATGCCGTCGCTTCGGGCGTGACCATTGCGGTCCAGCTTCTTACCTCCGCCTCCATAGGGTTTATTGTGCCCAGTGTGATTGCTCGTGTCGACAAGGGCCGTTTTGCGCGTATTTGCGGCATCATTCGCTTGGTATTGACAGCTTTGTTTTTGATTCCCTTTACTCCGGTCTATTTGCTGCCCGTGTTCTATGTGTTGCAGACGGTCGCTTACTCGTTATTTGCTCCAATTAAATACTCATTTTTTCAAAATGCTGCTGATTCATCGATGCGCTGTTCACTGATTTCGGTTCAAAGCCAGATGGTGGCGGTGGGTGCCATCTTTTTCTATCTGTTCAATGCTGCGTTGAACAGTATCGCGGGCACTCGAGTCACATTGCTTGTTGCGCTTGGGATTTCTTCCCTGGTGTATATCCCCGCGCTATTTCGTCTTACAAGTCAGAGGCCATGAGTATTTAGGCATCGATAACTTATATATCAACGCAATAAACCCGAGCGCGAGGGCGTTTGGGTTTATTATTGAAGCGTATGTAACCTGGCGGCGCCACACCGCCTGTTAGTAGGGAGACACATGAACGTTCTGGTCGTCAACGCAGGATCTTCGACCCTTAAGTATCAGGTCATCGATACCAAGTCCCACAAGGTGTCCGCAAAGGGCTCCTGCGAGCGCGTCTGCTTTACCGGCGGCACCTTCACCCACGCTGCCAACGGCTCCAAAAAGGTGACCGAGAACATCGAGTTCCCCGACCACAAGGTCGCCATTGAGGTCGTCCTGAAGGACCTCGAGGCCAACGGCGTCAAGATCGAGGGTATCGGCCACCGTATCGTTCAGGGCGGTTGGTACTTCGGCGATTCCTCCCTCGTCGACGAGGACGTCCTCGCCAAGATCCGCGAGGTCGCTCCGCTCGCCCCGCTGCACAACAACCCCGAGGCCAACGTTATCGAGTACTGCCTCGAGCAGTATCCCGACCTGCCCAACGTCACGGTCTACGACACCGCTTTCCACTTCAATATGCCCGAGGTCGCCAAGACCTACGCCCTGCCCAAGGACGTCTGCGACAAGCTGCACATCCGTAAGTACGGCGCCCACGGCACCAGCTACCGCTACATCTCCAAGAAGGTTGCCGAGATGACCAACGGCGAGGCTCGCAAGGTCGTCGTGTGCCACATCGGTTCCGGCGCTTCCCTGTGCGCCATCGAGGACGGCAAGTGCATGGACACCACCATGGGCCTGACGCCGCTCGACGGTGTCATGATGGGCACCCGCTGCGGCTCCATCGACCCTGCTACCGTGTGCTACCTGCAGCGCGAAGGCGGCTACACCTTCGACGAGGTCGACGAGATGATGAACAAGAAGTCCGGCCTTTTGGCTGTGACCGGCGGCAAGACCAACGACTGCCGCAATGTCGAGGAGCTCGCCGCTGCTGGCGACCCCGAGGCCCAGCTCGCCTTCGATATGTTCGTCTACAAGATTGCCGCCAAGGCCGCCGAGATGGCCACCTCCATGTGCGGCATGGACACCCTGGTCTTTACCGCCGGCATCGGCGAGCACGCTCCGGCTGTCCGCGCTGGCGTGGCCGACCGTCTGGCCTTTATGGGCGTCAAGATGGACCATGCCCGCAACGCCCTGCGCGGCGATGGCGCTTGGTGCCTGTCTGCCAAGGATTCCAAGGTCAAGATCTTCGTTATCCCCACGGATGAGGAGTTCATGATCGCTTCCGACGTCGAGCGCATCGTCAACGGTAAGTAATTGATGCAAGGGGAGGGGACTGGATGGCCTTGTGCCGTTCAGCCCCCTTTTACGCTCTTTGGGCGAAGAGTTTAATAGTTATTTATTGGATTCTGATAACTTCTTATTAAGGGTACGGCCGCCTTATAGGTTTGCCGACCGTACTGTAATCACGAAGGAGTCTCATGAACGTACTTGTTGTCAACGCCGGCAGCTCGAGCCTTAAATATCAGCTTTTGGATACCGATACCCGCGAGGTATTCGCCAAGGGTAACTGCGAGCGTATCGGCTCGGAGATGGGCATCTTTGGCCACTCCGAGAACGGTGGTGCCAAGCAGACCGAGGAGATTCCTTTTCCCGATCATCGCTGCGCCATTGCGCGTGTGCTCGAGGAGCTCGAGAAGACCGACTTTACGATCGATGGCATCGGCCACCGTATCGTTCAGGGTGGCTGGCACTTCGATGATTCCGCGGTCGTCGACGATGAGGTCATGGCTAAGATCCTTGAGGTGGCCCCGCTCGCCCCGCTGCACAATTACGGCGAGGCTGCGGCAATCGAATATTGCCGCGAGAAGTATCCGGAGCTGCCCAACGTGGCCGTCTTCGACACCTCGTTCCACATGACCATGCCCGAGGTCGCCTACACCTACGCGCTGCCCAAGGACGTGTGCGACAAGTACCACGTGCGCAAGTACGGCGCCCACGGTACGAGCCACCGCTACGAGTGGATGATGGCCAAAGAGATCCTGGGCTCGTGCTGCCACCGCCTGCTCTCGTGCCATTTGGGCAACGGCGCCTCGCTTGCCGCCATCGAGGACGGTGTGTGCCGCGACACCACGATGGGCCTCACGCCGCTTGACGGCCTGATGATGGGAACCCGCTGCGGCTCCATCGACCCTGCTACCGTGTGCTACCTGCAGCGCGAGGGCGGCTACAGCTACCAGGAAGTCGACGACATGATGAACAAGCAGTCCGGTCTGCTTGCCATCTCGGGCATCTCCAACGATGCCCGTGACATTCGTACGCGCGCCTCTGAGGGTGACGAGCGCTGCCTGCTCGCCTTCGATATGTTCGCCTACAAGGCCATGCAGCAGGCCGGTTCTATGATCGCCTCCATGGCGGGCGTGGATACCATCACCTTTACCGCCGGCATCGGCGAGAATGACTGGTCGATCCGCAAGGCCTTCTGCGACTGCTTTGAGTGGCTGGGTGTGCGCATCGACAACAACAAGAACCGCGAGGCCGTGGGCAACGGCCCGCAGGTCATCAGCGCCGCCGGTTCCGCCGTCACGGTCATGGTCATCCCCACCGACGAGGAATACATGATTGCCCACGACGTCGAGCGTCTGACCAAGAACAACTAACGTGCGCATTTGCAAGTAAACGAAAGGCCTCCAGAGCAGCAGCTCCGGAGGCCTTTTTGCTAGCAGGCGGACGACGGAAACTCCATCCCATTTCGAGCGCAAATACTGGGACACGCTTTCCGGTTGAGGCACGTTGCGGAAAGTGCGACCCACAATAAAGCAAAATTCCGTCCCAAAGTTTCCCAAACAGGCCCCAAGCGGAAGCCACATCCCACAATCCGCCTCCAAACTGGGATGTAGTTTCCGGCACAACAACCGCCGAAGCCCACCGGCCTTTCAATCTCCAAAGTGATCATCATCAGCAACGCCTGCGCTCCCAGCAACGGCACCCATCCATTCAGATTTTCAGCTCCAGCTCGTAGCCAAGCCGCCGTCCACCCCGGATTCCCTGATTGCTACGTGGCGGCAGGGACCCTACAGGGTAAAGCTCTGAAAATATTCCGCAGGACGCATGAAACCCCCGCCGCACGAAGTGCGCAG
>USHZ01000053.1 GCA_900554595.1 uncultured Collinsella sp.
TCCATGCCAAAGCCGATAAAGTCGTCCTTCAGCGCCAGCGCGCATTCCAAAGCGCTCGCGTCAAAGGGATTAATGACCGCCTGCTTGCCATCGCGCACGATGGTATTGGTCTTGGGGTCCATCTTGACCTCGGTGCTGCCCGGCACCGCCTTGACGCACACCACCATATGGAAATCGCTCATCTTCACGCGCCCCCTTTCTGGACGAGCTCATCCAAGAGCTTCTCCGAAAACAGGTTACCGCGACCCAGTTGCCCGGCAGGATCGAGCTGGAGCTTGAGCCGCGCCGACTCGACCATGGCCTCGTGACCGTACATCGTCTCCAAGAAGCCCGCCTTGATCTTGCCGACGCCGTGTTCGGCGGAGACGGCGCCGCCCATGACCGTGACCTCGGAAGCCCACTGGGCAAAGAGTTCTCCGCCGCGGCGGTAATCCTGCGCATCGCGCGGCAGAATGTTCACATGCAGATGGTTGTTACCGATGTGCCCCCAGGCGGCAGATTCAAGCCCACTTTCGGCCAACGTGCGACGATAAAGGGCGATGACATCGGCCAAGCGTGCGTTGGGCACCGACATGTCCGAGCCCAGTTTGGTGATGGTGGGATCCGTGCGGCGACGCTCGTCGATGAGCATGTTGACGCTCTCGGGCACCGCATGGCGGAAGAATCGCTGACACTCGCGATCGACCTCGGTGCGCGCGACCCATGTCGCATCGTCGCTGCCGCCCGCAAGCTCCAGTACCCACCCCAAGTGATACAGCTCCTCAGTCGCTTGGACTTCGTCGTCGCAGTCGAGCTCCACGTAGACACAGACCTTGGCGTCTTTGTCGAGCACCGGCAGCGAGGCGAACGCGGTCGACTGCTCACGCTGACGACGCAGTATATCCAGGGCGCCCGCATCGAAATATTCGATGGCAGCCGCGTGGGACAGGACGGGACGCACGGAATCGGTGAAGGACACGGCCTTGTCTTCGCTGTCAAAGAAGCAGCTCACGCCCCAAACGACCGCAGGCGCCGTCTGCAGGGCAATCTCGAGCTCGGTGATGACGCCGAGTGTGCCACACGCACCGATAAACAGATCGATGGCATCCATATCGTCAGCAACGAAATAGCCCGAAGCATTTTTGGTCTTGGGCATGGTGTAGCCGGGAAGGTCGAGCTCGAGCGTGCGGCCCTGCACCGTGACGAGCGAAAGGCGACGACCCTGCGCAAAAACCTCGCCACGGTGAAGCTCGAGCAGGTCGCCATCGGCCAGCACGACATGAAGGCCCGTGACGTGAGGGCGCATGGGGCCGTAAGCGTAGCTACGGGCGCCGGAAGCGTTGCATGCCGCCATGCCGCCCAGACAGGCAGATGCCTCGGTGGGATCGGTAGGAAAGAATTGCTCGGGGGCTTCCTGGAACTCCTCGTAGGCCTCAAGCGATGCCTGGTCCCAGCCGACAGTCGGCAGCGCTTTCTTGCCCAGTTGCTTGCGTAGCTCAGACAGCACGACGCCGGGCGCCACACGCAAAAGAAAGCGGCCCTGCTCATCGCGGCGAATGCCTAGGTAGCGATTCATGCGGGAAGTATTGAGAACGTGACCGCCATGAGGCACGGCGCCGGCGGCAAGACCGGTCCGGGCGCCCTGAACCGTCACCGGGACACGCTCGGCATGGAGCTTTTTCAAAATGGCGCGGACCTCGTCCTCCGTTGTCGGAAACGAGATGCTCGAGGCCTCGCCCGATGTGCGAGACTCATCGCGGCCATACTCTTCGAACTCGTCGGTGAAGGGTTTGATAGTTGCCGACACGCGAACTCCCCCTTTAGCTAACTACAGTGTTTGCAGGGAGATGTTACCGCATCGTTTCGTCGACGTGTTCGAGACCGTCTCCATAATTGGCGATTTTTACGTTCGTGCAATTCGGCGAGCGGCAAGGTTTCCTCGGCAGACGATGCTTTTGACACATGTCGCTTTACCGCCAGCGACCACGCAATTGTCGCTCGAAAAAAGTTGAAGCTATTTTTGCCATCTTTTACCTGCGGAGATGTCAATCCGTCAAGCATTTGGTCAGAAATTGGTCAAGTAGTGACTGATACGGTCGGCATCAACAGCCAAAACCAACGGAAGTTTTGGCCCCAGAAGCAGGGAGGTTCCCATGGCATATTACTGGCCCCAGTACGGCGTCGCCATCGAGGTCGACGACGATCCCTATCTCCTGCCTTTCGACGAAGAGGCGTTCCCCGATACGGCGGTCTACCACGTCACCACCGATGTTATCTGCGACCCCGAGTCGTTCTCGGCGCTCGCCCACCACATCGCACGCATCCACAACATCGAGCTCCCTCACAACTTCGACGAGCTCATCTACTCGCGCCGCCTGATGCTCCACATGCTCTTTGGAGCGGACCCGTCCACGTTCGCACGTGTCTACACCACCAAGGACGCCGCATGAGTGCGAAGAAGCCGCCCCGCCCTGCAGGACTGGGGCGTCGCAAGAAACTCGTCGTTGTCTGCCTGGCTATCGTCTGCGCACTCATCGCCGTAGGGCTATACGCCTGGCAGTCGCAGCCCGTGCCCGAAGCAGGCGCCTCAGTCACGACGGCAGAGGGTAAATCGCGCCAAGAAATCCAGGATGAGCTCGACGCCATCGTCCGCGACAACATGATGACGATCTCGGTCGCACCGGTCGCACAGTTGCAGGAAGGCGGCAAGTTGCGCGTCAACGTGCAAAACGTCCAAGACAACAAGTTTCCCCAGCGCTTCCGCGTGATTCAAAACGACGAGACCATCTATGAGTCCGGTGTGGTCGAAGCCGGCAAGACGGTTGAGACCTGCCCCGCCGGCGATATCCAAGAAGGCGAGGCATATATCGAGATTCAGGCACTCGATGCCAAGACCTACGACACCCACGGCAATCCGACGCGCGTCAAAGTGCGGGTGGCCCAGGCAGAAGGCTAGTGGCCGACGCGCTCGCAGGGGCAGCACCCTGTCCCCATTCGTCCAACCATCACGGAAACAGTCCGTGACGAGCAGAAAGGATCGATTATGAACACACCCAGGAACCTGAGCGGAGCCAGGGCACTCGCCGTGGGCGCAGGGCTTACGCTCGCACTTGCGATGGGCGCCGCGCCAACGGCGGCCATGGCAGAAGTGCGCGTTGGAACCACCGATGTGACGGTAAAGGCCGACATTAGCAATGTTTCGTTTAAGGCGCCAACGGTCATCCCCTTTGCCGCCAAAGCCGACGGAACGCTTGTAGGACCCTCCGACAAGACGATTACCATCGACAACCTCTCGGCATATGGCATCCACGTCACCAACATGAAGGTCACGGCCAAGAACGACTGGACAATCGTTGCAGACGCAAAGACGGGCTCGGCCCAGAACTCCATCGATTTTAAGGTTGGCCCCGATAAGGCAGAGAAGGATGCCAGCTCGGCGACTCAGACTACGGGCCTCGATCTTTCCAAAGACGCAAACTTCGACATGAAGTACCAGGGCATTGCCGACGGAACGGACAAAATCAAGCTCAATGTGAGTGGCCACGTCGCCCGCGTCACGCGTGACATCTACCACGCCACCGGTACGGGAGATCAAGTGGCAAGCATCACCTGGACGGTCGAGCCCGGTGCGCACGCCACGTCCTAAGGCGATTGCACTGGCCGCCATCGTCGGCATCTTGGCGTCAGCACCCGCCATGGCCTTTGCTCAAGAAGAGCAAGCGCAGGCGGCCACAGAAGTGACCGTCGACCTTTCGGGCCTTAATCGCGGCAGCCGTCACGAGCCGCTCGCTCAGACGAGCGACACCCGGCAACTCATTGCGGTGGGCTTCGCCACGGCGGGAGCAGGACTGACGTGCCTTGGCCTGCACATCAAACGCAACCAATAGCCAAGCACGACCGGAGTACGCGGAATAGATAGGAGAACCATGGCACCCAAAAACCTTTTGCCCGTCGCCGCGCTCTGCAGCGCACTGGCGAGCGGTACGCCTCTCGCCGCTTGGGCGACGCCCGCCACGGCAAACTCCTTACCGCAAGCTCTGAACCCCGTGGCGAATTCGTCGGGTATCGTCGCCTGCCAACGTTTTTCGCTCGCACATGCCACGGTCCGAACCTCGGGATGCCTTCACCGCAATACGGACGACTCGATAGTCGTGGATACCAAGCGACCGGACAAGGAGAACGGCTCCCAGACAGGTTATGCCATCTGCACATGGAAATCGGCTGCAGTCGACGCCGATGGCGACCCATGCGACCTAGAGCTGCGCATCGATATTGACTCGGTCGATGACTCGGCGAACGGGGCGAAGGTCGTCTTCGACAGCGCGGCGTATGAAGAAGAAGGAGGGGGTATATGCCTGGGCTGCGTTCCCTCGAATGTCGATGGCGCGCAGCCCATCATCTCCTTTACGGCATCGCTGCGACTGACCAAGGCGGGCACCGAAGCCATCGCAACGGGAGATGCGCCTTTGCTGTTCTACGCTGGCGACGCGGACGACCAAGAGGCTCAAAGCACCAGGCAGAAGGGCTCGCTTAACCTCACGCGAGGATCAGAACCCGCCCCCATCAATATCGATGCCCAGGCGCAAGGCGTGCAGCGCATTCTCGCCGATCCGGCGCTGCTCCAAATGACATGGCACGGAGTGGGGTCCGTCGGGATTGCTGCTCCTATATCTAGCGATAATGACAAATCCCCCAAAGACGAGGTCGCAGACGTACCGACACATGTTGATGACGCAGACGATGCATCATCATCAGAAGACAACGCTGCGGCCCCTCTCGAGAAGCCAGGCGGCGGCGCCACCGAACTAGGTGATCCCCAACCGAAAGACGGCCTGGACTTTGCCGCTCCCCCAGATGTCGACGAAGGCAACTGTTGCATGATGGTCGCGCTCGACCACACGGAAACCGTCGATGCCGCAAGCATTGAGCCAGTCGCTGCCGATGCGCCCCGCCGCAAAAACATCCTCATCGCATTCCCCAATACCGTCGAGCTCGTCTTTTTGCCTTCGGGTGAAGTCGTCGCGCCTACGGCACTTACAGCAGTGGGAGCAAGGAGCGCATCGAACGATATCCAAGCTATCTCGGCACTTTATGCCACAACGACCGCCAAGTTACACCTTTATTCCGTTGCAGCAGACGGAACGCGAACCGAAGAATTCGACGGAACCAAGCTTTTGGTTCCTCGTCGCATCGGTATCCAAGAAGACGTCCCCTATCAAATGGAACTTGAAGGGTTCGATCGTGCACGAGATGCCGACATCATTGCCGCAGCCATCGAATCCCCGCAGCACCTCATGACGCTGCGCTTCGACTTTAGCCCCGTCCTGTCCTAGACCGCTAACCGCCGCTTGGCTCGGATACTGAGCGCCCTCCTCCCCGTTCTGCTACGATTGCCGCGTTGGCATCAATTACAGGAGGGTTCATGCCGGGTTTAGGAACGATCATCAACGTCGCGCTTTTGATTACGGGCGGTCTGCTGGGCCTCATGGGTGGGCGTTTCATTACGCCCCGCATCCAAGACACGCTCATGAAGGCGTCGGGGTTGTGTGTTCTGTTTATCGGCCTAGGCGGCACCATGCAAAAGATGCTCGTTATCGATGGAGAGGCGTTGGCGACCACCGGCACCACCATGCTTATCGTCTCGTTTGCCCTCGGTTCGCTCATCGGCGAGGCCATCAACCTGGAGGCCGCCATCGAGAACCTCGGCGAATGGCTCAAGCGCAAAACCGGCAGCGAAGGCGACAACGAGTTCACCAACGCCTTTGTCTCGGCATCGCTGACCGTCTGCATCGGTGCCATGGCTATCGTGGGTTCAATCCAAGATGGCCTGCTCGGCGACTGGTCCACACTTGCCCTCAAGGGCGCGCTGGACTGCATCATCGTCTGCACCATGACGGCCTCGCTCGGCCGTGGCTGCATCTTCTCGGCCCTGCCCGTCGCCGTATTCCAGGGAACGATCACGCTCTTTGCCGGCGCGCTCTCCCCCATCATGACCACCGTGGCCCTCGACAGCCTATCGCTCGTGGGCTCTATGCTCATCTTCTGCGTCGGCGTCAACCTTATCCGTCCTCAGACCTTCCGCACGGCCAATATGCTCCCCTCCGTTGTCATAGCCGTCATCTACGCCCTCCTGTTCTAGCTCCTCAGTAGATTTTTGGGACATGCCTTAAAATCTACCTTTCGTCAGCGCTCCAAAGACTGCCCACCTAAAAGTAGATTTTTAGGCATGTCCCAAAAATCTACCTGTGAGCAGTATCTCGAACACCTGTTTGATGCTGTGCTATGATATGAGGTCACCGACACCATATAGGGAGAGGAGAGGGCGGTGGCCGACCAGGACGTCAAGATGCTCATCGAGCGCATTATGGCCGAGGCCCGGACCCATCAGTCCGCCCGCTTCTCAAACGAAATCTATGCTGACGAGCCGATTCTCAAGACCGGTCGTCAGATGCAGAACTTCCTCCCCGACCAGTACCGCAAGATGCGCGAGATATCACGCTGGCAAGATGATCCCAAAGGCGGCGCGGGACGTTGGCTATCGGAGGCGGAGCTCTTTTACCGCCAAGGCCTGCTGATGGCCGACTTCGAGGACGATTGCCCCTACAACGGCACCTTTAAGTCGTACTTTCCCACCTACAATGCCATGAGCGATCGACAGTTGCGCGGCTACTTTACCTGGCGTGCCCAAGTTCGTCGCGGCAATATCGAGGAGACATCGACCTCGTTTGCTTTTCTGTATCTTTACGAATTGATCTGCGGCATTGGCGTCGACAATCCGCGTGACGGCTATGACAAGATCAGGGCATTTTGGGATGCCTATCGCGCCTTTGAACCCGGCATCGACCGGTTCGCACGCGTGTGGCTGCAGGACTACGCCGTGTTCCACGGGCTCGACCCCAAGCTGCTTCGTGACTCTAAAACCGTCATGTTCGATAACGCCCTTATCGAGCTACGGCGCGCGGCGCGAGACCTTGTACCCGCGCCGACGGCGTCGGACCAGGCCCCCAAACGTCGCAAGGCCTCCGAGCCCACGCTTCCCCTTCCGCCCGACGAGGCACGCGAGGAGCGACTCATGGCCGCCATCAACGCCCTCTCCACGTACAACCTCAATAACTCAAGGCTCAATCGCAGTCACCATCGCGATCTGCGCCACGTGGCATGCGCCGTGTATGTCCGCATGGCGAGCTACTATGACACGCACCGAAAGACCGGTATCGTGGCGAGCTTGTTTGGGGAGGAGACGGCCATGCCCTACACCATGTTTGCCTCGGCCGTGTTCTTTGCGCCCGAGCGCCACGAAGACTGCGAATATCGTCTGGACCCCATTCACATCTACCGCTGCCAAAATGGCTTTTGGGAATGCATACGCATCCACGGCAGCAGACAAAAGAGCAGCAAGCTTGGCGAGATGATGCGCGCCTGCGACCAACGCCTGCGCCTGGCCCTGGACCCCGCCCATCCTCTAAAGGAAGAGAAGGTCCCCAAATATATGGCCAAGATCATCGATGACGAGATCGTGGCATGGCTTTCGTGGGATGCCGCGCACCAGCCCGTCAAGATCGATATCGATCTGAGTCAGCTGGGGCACATTCGGAGCGCTGCCGCACAAACGCGCGAGGCGCTTTTGATTGACGAGGAGCGCGAAGACGGCACGCTTGCAGATGCCGAGACAGCGGACTCAGGGCAACCGGAAGCCGAACCCGTAGCCGACGCGACGGTCGAGGCGGTCGCGGCGGCCGCAGGGCAGGACGAGGACGACGAGCCGACCATATCCACCGAACAGTTTGATGTCGTGGCACCGCTTCTCGCGCCGACGCCCGCGTTCGCAGCGGCTGCGCCCGCTGACGCCACGAACGAACTCGCGCCTGCGGCAGCCGCCTATCTGCGTGCGCTGCTCGAGCAGAACACAGCGCAGGCGGCATCGGCGCAGGAGAGGTCGGAGCAGAGCGAGGACATGCTCGTCGATAGCATCAACGAAGCGCTCTTTGACCTGGTGGGCGACACCGTTATTGAATTTGGCTCAGCAGGACCGCAAATTATCGAGGACTACGAAGCAGACGTGAGAGGATACTTAGACCATGAGTGATACCGCATCCGCAGCACCCCGTGTGCCCAAGCGCGTCGCCGCCGTCATTCTCAACTCGCTCAAGGGCGGCGTTGTCCCGCGCATTGGCCTTCCCTACATCACCGTAGGACGCGAGGTCGAGATCCGCGCCCTGCTCACCGACCTAAGTCTCATCGCCGACGGCGGCGCAAGCTTCCGTTTCCTAGTCGGTCGCTACGGCGCCGGCAAGAGCTTTTTGCTCCAGACCATCCGAACGCATGCCATGGGCGAGGGCTTCGTGGTCGCCGATGCCGACCTTTCCCCCGAGCGCCGCCTACAGGGCGGCCAGGGCCAGGGCCTCGCCACCTATCGCGAGCTCATCCGCAACATATCGACCAAGACGCGCCCCGAGGGCGGTGCGCTCAACCTTATCCTGGATCGCTGGGTCGCCTCGTGTGCCGACGTCGACGAGTCTGCCGTCAATGCCCAACTGGCCCCGATTGAGGAGATGGTCCACGGCTTCGACTTCATCCGCATGCTCCGCCGCTATCGCACGGCCGTATCCGAGGGCGACGAAGAGGCCATGAGCCGCGTGACCAAATGGATCCGCGGCGAGTACCGCACCAAGAGCGAGGCTCGCGCCGAGCTGGGCTCCTCGACCATCATCAGCGACGACGACTGGTACGACTACGTTAAGCTCATTGCGCGCTTTTTGGTCTGCAGCGGCTACAAGGGCATGCTGGTACTCATCGACGAGCTCGTGAATCTGTATAAGATTCCCAACGCGATCACGCGACAGTACAACTACGAGAAAATCCTAACGATGTACAACGACACGCTCCAGGGCAAAGCGCAGTACCTGGGCATGATCATGGGCGGCACGCCGACCTCTATCGAGGACCGTCGCCGCGGCGTGTTCTCCTACGAAGCCCTGCGCAGTCGACTCGCTCAGGGTCGGTTTGCGCGCGAAGACCTTAAGGACATGCTCGCGCCCATCATTCGCCTGCAGCCACTCACCTATGAGGAGCTGCTGGTGCTCATCGAAAAGCTCATGCAAATTCACGCCGGCTACTTTGGCTGGACACCCACGCTTACCGAGAACGACTTGGTGGACTTTCTCAAGATTGAGTTCGGCCGTGTGGGAGCCGATACGCACCTAACGCCGCGTGAGGTCATTCGCGACTTTATCGAGCTGCTCGATATCCTGTGCCAGAATCCCGACGCCAACGTAGCCGAGCTGCTACAAAGCGTCGGCGGCGATGCGCTGGCGCCAGCAGCCGCAACAGGCAACACCGGCACCGCAGGCGACGACCGTAACTTCGCCGAATTCACCATCTAACCTGCCAAAAAGGGACAGGTTTATTTTGGCAGGTTTTATCTGCACAAACGTTGAGACGGCAATGCAGCAAACCATTGCCAGCCGCGTTGAGAGGTTCGTGTTTGAGAGGAGGCCCCATGAACGCCTTTGACCGATATGCTCCGTTTATCCAAGACTTCATCTACTCCCACGATTGGGAGAGCTTACGCTCTATCCAGGTTGCAGCAGCCGATGCCATCTTCAACACACAAGACAATGTGCTCCTGACGGCATCCACGGCATCTGGCAAAACTGAGGCGGCCTTCTTTCCCATCCTGACCGAGTTTTGGGAGAACCCGCCCGCGAGCGTGGGCGCCCTCTACATTGGCCCCCTCAAAGCACTCATCAACGACCAGTTCGTTCGCCTCAACGACCTCTGCGAAGAGGCCGATATCCCTGTCTGGCACTGGCATGGCGATGTCTCGCAGTCGCACAAGGCTAAGCTCATCAAAAAACCGAGCGGCATCCTGCAGATTACGCCCGAATCGCTCGAGGCGCTCCTGATCCATAAGCACATGGCGATCCCGCGCATGTTTTGTGACCTGCGCTATGTGGTCATCGACGAGGTTCACTCGCTCATGCGCGGCGACCGCGGCGGGCAGACGCTCTGCCTTATCGAGCGTCTCTCGCGTATGGCCGGCGTGCAGCCCCGCCGCATCGGCCTTTCGGCTACCATCGGCGACCCCGAGCGGACGGGTGCCTTCCTGTCGCAGGGGACGGGGCGCGACTGCATCATCCCCCGCTTTGAAGAACCGCGCCGCGTGTGGCGCATCTCCATGGAGCACTTCTACAACTCGGGCCCCCAGGCTCAGCAGCGGGGATTCATGGGCACAGGTCCTCAAGAAGCCGAGGTGCTCGCATGCGAGCGCATTGAGGCGGCACCGCCCGCGGCGCTGCCCGCCGGCGCCCAAGACATGCGCCACAGCGGACAGCTCACGCAAGAGGAGCGCCGTCAACGTCGCGAGCAGGCACGGGGCAAGGCTGCCCCCAAGGACCGTCGCACTTCCTCGGCTCCCGAGGGCGAAGTCGACATCCCGCAGGCAACCGAACAGGCGCTGCTCAACCCCACCGACACCGCACCCGACAACGCCGACCCCGGCATGGGCTACATCTTTGAACATACCCGCGGCCGCAAGTGCCTGGTCTTTGCCAACTCGCGCGAGGAGGCAGAGGCCGTGTGCTCCATGTTGCGCAGCTACTGCGAGAGCCGGCACGAGCCAGACCGCTTTCTCATCCATCACGGCAACCTTTCGGCATCGCTGCGCGAGACGGCCGAGGAGCTCATGCGCGACGAAGAGCAGGCGCAGACGACCATCACCACCTCCACGCTGGAGCTCGGCATTGATATCGGTCGCCTGGAGCGCGCGTTCCAGATTGACGCGCCGTTTACCGTCAGCTCCTTTTTGCAGCGCATGGGGCGCACAGGCCGTCGCGACCTTCCGCCCGAGATGTGGTTTGTCATGCGCGAGGAAGAACCCGAGCCGCGCACGATGATGCCCGAAACGATACCCTGGAAGCTCCTGCAGGGCATCGCACTCGTACAACTCTATCGCGAGGAAAAGTGGGTCGAGCCGCCCGAGCTCGATCGACTCCCCTACAG
>USHZ01000054.1 GCA_900554595.1 uncultured Collinsella sp.
GGTACTTGGCGCCGATGGTGCCCATGTCCATGAGGCAGACGGGCTTGGCGTCGCGACCGAGTTCGTGGCGCATCTCCATGTAGCGGTCGAAGGCCTGCTGCACCACGGCGTCGTCGATCGTCACGTCGTCCAGGACGGTGCCGAAGGTGGTATGGCGGCAGTGGTCGGACCAGTAGGTGTCGATCACGCGGATCTCGGTGATGGTGGGGTCGCGATTCTCATCGCGGAAGTACTGCTGGCAGAAGGCGATGTCCGCCTCGTCCATGGCAAGACCGCGCTCGGAAATAAAGGCGGCAAGGCCGGTCTCATCGAGCTCGCGGAAGCCGTCGAGCACCTCGACGGGCTGGGGCTCGGGGGTCTCCATGTACAGCGTCTCGGGCAGGTCGAGCGAGGCGATGCGCGCCTCGACGGGGTTCACCACGTAGTGCTTGATGGCCTCGATGGCGGCTTCGTCCAGAGCGCCCGAGATCATATAGACCTTGGCGGAGCGCACGGCGGGGCGCTCGCCCTGGCTGATGAGCTGCACGCACTCGCTGGCGGAGTCGGCGCGCTGGTCAAACTGGCCAGGCAGGAATTCGACGGCAAAGACGGCGCCATCGCTTGCGGGGAGCTCGTCGTAGGTCACATCGACCTGGGGCTCGCTAAAGACGGTCGGCACGCAGGAGCGGAAAAGCTCCTCGTCGATGCCCTCGACATCGTAGCGGTTGATGATCCTCAGGGCCTCGATGCCCTTGATGCCGAGAATCTCGGTCAGCTCGCCCTTGAGCTGCTGAGCCTCGACGTCGAACCCGGGTTTCTTCTCCACGTAGATACGAGAGACCATTGGTTCCTGCCTTCCTGATCGGTTGGGCGTACGGTACGGTATGCGGCAGCGGTCGGTTTGCGGGGTCTGCCCGCGGTCGCCTTGAGCCACATGTTTGTAAACCTCACTATGATACGACAGCTCGCGGCGCGTTGAGGACGGCGAGGGTGCTACAGTGAAGCGCAAACAAGAGAAAGGCATCACATGGCATTCGTTTCGCTCGCCATCATCGCACTCGTGGCCTTTGCAAGCCCCTTCATCGCCTCGGCGATTCCTGGAAAACCCGTTCCCGAAACGGTCTTTTTGCTCGTGTTCGGCGCGGTGTTGGGACCTCATATGCTTGACGTCATCCATGTGGATGCCGAGGTCTCGCTTGTGTCAGAGCTCGGTCTGGCATTTTTGTTCCTGCTTGCCGGCTTTGAGATCGACCCAAAGAACATCACGGGCGTCGAGGGGCGCTACGGTATGGCCACGTGGGTTGTCACATTTTGTATCGCCTGGCTTGCCGTGCGCTTTACCCCGTGGTTCTCGGTCAGCCATTTCGACGGTATCGCCGTGACGCTCGCCTTGACCTCGACGGCGCTTGGAGCGCTCATGCCCATCTTGCGCGAGCGGTTGCTTGCCGGAACGCGCGTCGGTGATTCGATTCTCGCCTATGGTACGTGGGGCGAGCTCGGTCCCGTGCTCGCCATGTCGGTGCTGCTGTCTGCCCGCACCGGCATCCAGACGCTCGTGATTCTTGGCCTGTTTGCTGTGGTTTGCGTGCTGCTGGCCGTGGTCCCAAGTCGTTCCAGGCGCGTCGGCAGCCGCTTCTTTGCGTTTGTCGAGGAACGCGCCGACACCACGTCGCAGACCTTCGTGCGCCTGACCGTGCTCATCCTGGTCACGCTCGTGGCGTTCTCTGCCATCTTTGACCTCGATATCGTTTTGGGTTCTTTTGCCGCCGGCTTTGTCTTGCGCTTTATCATCCCCGAGGGCAACCATACGCTCGAGACCAAGCTCGACGGTCTTGCCTACGGCTTTTTGATTCCGGTGTTCTTTACCGTATCGGGCGCAAAGATCGACCTGACGGCAGTGGCGTCGCGCCCGGGTCTGCTCGTGGGCTTTATCGTGGCGTTGTTGATTATTCGTGCCGTGCCCATTCTTATTTCTATGAGCATTTGTCCTGCGACGCGCGATGTGTCGGCGTATGGTCGCATTACCGTGGCCCTGTACTGCACCACGGCGCTGCCGATCATCGTTGCCGTGACGAGCGTGGCCGTCAACGCGGGCGCGCTGTCGCAAGATATTGCGTCGGTCATGGTCGCTGCCGGTGCCATCACGGTATTCTTGATGCCATTGCTCGCGCAGCTCTTCTACCGCGTGGTCGACGCCGCGCCGGTCGCCGCCGTGGCAGAGGTTGCCGAGCATCCATCCGATGCGCTCGACATCCTGCGCGCCCATCACGATTTGGCGAGCCTGCTCGCGCGCGAGCACGAGCTGCTGACCTCGCATGGTCACGGTCGCGTATTCGAGGGCCTGCCCACGCTCGATACGATTGCCGAGCGTCTTTCCGCCGAGGCAGCGAGCGGCCACATCGATGCCCGCATCGTGGATGCCGCTCATTTGCTGGCCGAGAAGACCTATGGCGACGAGATTGACCCGTCCAAGCTGACTCCGCGTGAGCGCCGCCGCCTGGAGCGCGCCAAGCTTGCCGTACACGAATACCGCCGCCGCATGCTAGAGCTCTATGCGCGCGAAGAGGCCCAGGACGACGACGGTAAGTAGTCGATACTCTTTCGGGGAAACCGCGTCCCGCTTTGATGGCTCGAAACGGGATGCGGTTTCCGAAACAGGGGCCGTTGGGAAACGGTGTCCAGGAATTGGCGCCCAGAGCGGGATGCAGTTTCCGCGAGAGGCCCGTTACGGAAAGCGTGTCCCAGAATCCGCGCCCAGAATGGGACATAGTTTCCCTTACAAACAGAACAAGGCGCGCTGCCTGCGGTTGATGCAGGCAGCGCGCCTTTTGCGTTGAGCTTCGTTGAGGTTCGAAGTAGTGGACTAGTTGGCCATGACGCCTTCGGTCCAGGCCTCGACGTCCTCGATACGCAGGACGTTGGCGACCACGGCCACGCAGTCGACGCTGGCAAGCTCGGCGGCGGCAGCCTGGACGTCCTTCTCGAGTGCGCGGTGCGTCAGGAAAATGACCGAGCAGGCATCGCTAACGCCCGACTTGCCGTCCTCGACCTGGTTGATGAGCGAGATCGAGATGTTGTGCTTGGCAAAGATGTCGACCGTCTCGGACAGGGCGCCCACGCGGTCGGCGACCTTCAGGCGCACATAGTACTTGGTCTGGAGCTCGTCCATGGGCTTAAAGGCGAGGTTGTGACCATAGGGCTCAATCTCGGGCAGCGGAGCCACGCCGCGGCTGATCTGCTCGGAGAGCGACAGGATATCGCCCACGACGGCGCTCGCGGTGGGGAAGGAGCCTGCGCCGGCACCGTAGAACATGGTCTCGCCCACGGCATCGCCTACCACGTAGACAGCGTTCATGGCGCCGTTGACCTTGGCAAGCATGTGGTCGGCGGGGATCAGCGTGGGGTGTACGCGGACGTCGACGCCGGCGTCGGTGTTGCGGGCGATGCCCAGCAGCTTAATGGTGTAGCCGAGCTCGCGGGCCTGGGCGATGTCCTCGGCGCCGATGGTACGGATACCCTGCTGGTACACATCGTCGGTGGTCACGCGGGTGCCAAAGCCGATGGAGGCGAGGATCGCCGTCTTGCTGGCGGCGTCGAAGCCGTCGACGTCGGCGGACGGGTCGGCCTCGGCATAGCCCTTGGCCTGCGCGTCGGCAAGCACGTCGGCGTAATCGGCGCCCTCGGCATCCATGCGCGACAGGATATAGTTGGTGGTGCCGTTGAGAATGCCGGCGATGGTCAGGATCTTGTTGCCAACCAGGTCGTGCTCGAGCGTGCTCACGATGGGGATGCCGCCACCGCAGCTGGCCTCGCACTTAATCTGCACGCCGCACTCACGCGCTTTCTCGGCGAGCGTCTCGACATGGCGGCCCAGCAGGGCCTTGTTGGCGGAGACGACATGCTTGCCGTTCTCGAAGGCGGTGGTGAAGATCTCGGTTGCGGGGTGCTCGCCGCCGATCAGCTCGACGACGATGTCGACGGCGGGGTCGGTGACGACATCGTGCCAGTCGCTCGTAAAGGCCTCGCGCTCAATGCCTGCCGCCTCGGCCTGCTCCCAGGCAAGCGCGCAGGCGCGGGTCAGCTTAAGGTCGATGCCGTAGGCGGCCAGGTACTCATCGTGGTGGCTCTTGATCAGACGGGCCACGCCGCCGCCGACGGTTCCCAGACCGATCAGACCGACGTTCACGGTGCGCAGGGATTCGCTCATAGATAGCTCCTTCGTGCATCTTATGGATGGATTAACCGCTTAAAGGTTGAGTGCATTCTAGCGTGAACTGCGGGCGCGTGCTCGCCAGGCAACAGGAGTCGCACAAAACGGCACCCCCGAAACGCTGCGGAAACATTGGAAACATGCTCGCTACAAACGGAACTCCGTAACAAACTGTCAACGTTTGCGCCATAAGGTTTGCCCCGTACCGCAAGACGGCCGCACTGCGGCCAGCGAAAAAGGGGGACACCATGTTCAACATCAACAGCACGCTCAGTCGTAGGAACTTTCTCGCCGGCGCCGCGGCGCTCGGCAGCACCGCGGCACTCGCTGGTTGTTCGTCGGGTGGCTCGGACGGCGGCTCCGCCGATGACGGCAAGACCTTCAAGATCGGCGTTATCGGCCCTCTGACAGGCGCCGCGGCAACCTATGGCGTCTCGGCCGAGAAGGGTGCCAAGCTCGCTGCCAAGGATTTCTCGACCAAGGACCTCAAGCTCTCGCTTAAGTCCGAGGACGATGTCGCCGACGGCGAGAAGGCCATCAACGCCTTCAATACCTTGTGCGACTGGGGTATGCAGGCGCTCGTCGGCCCCGTCACGACCGGTGCTGCCGTCGCCGTCTCGGGCGAGATTGCCGACGATATGCTCATGGTCACGCCTTCGGCCTCATCGCTCGACGTGACCAAGGATAAGACCACGGTCTTTCAGGTTTGCTTCACCGATCCCACCATGGGCGCCAGCGCTGCGAAGTTCTTGGCCGAGAAGTATGCGGACGCCAAGATCGCCCTGTTCTATAACTCCGGCGATACGTACAGCTCGGGCGTTGCCGACGCCTTTGCCGAGCAGGCCAAGGCATCCAAGCTCGACATCGTCGATACCGAGACCTTTAAGGACGATTCCGCCACGAGCTTTACCAACCAGCTGACCAAGGCCAAGGAGGCCGGTGCCACGCTCATCTTTGCCCCGATCTACTACACGCCGGCGTCCGTTTTGCTCAAGAACGCCAAGGACATGGGCTACGACATGACCCTCATGGGCACCGACGGCATGGACGGCCTGCTCTCCGTTGAGGGCTTCGATACCTCCCTTGCCGAGGGTGTGCTGCTCATGACCCCGTTCTCTGCCGACGACGAGAAGAACGCCGACTTCGTCAAGGCATATAAGGAAGCCTACGACGAGACGCCCAACCAGTTTGCCGCCGATGCCTATGACTGCGTCCACGCGATTGTCGAGGCAATCGATAAGGCAGACATCGACATTACGGCCGACGGCGCCGACATTGCCGGCGACCTTGCCAAGGCCATGCGCAAGATCAAGATCGAGGGCCTGACGGGCGAGCTGACGTGGAACGACAAGGGCCAGGTTGAAAAGCCCGCTACGGCCTATGTGATTCAGGACGGCAAGTACATCGCCGCCTAGGTGCGTACAAAACGCGGTCGGTGAGGCTGTTTTAATCAGGGCAGGGGCGCTTGTAACGGAATGGAAACATTACTTTCACACAATAAAGTGGCTAAACTGCATAAACCGATATAAAAACGCATAATTATGGATAAAAGGACAAAACAAAAGAAAAGTTGAAATAATCGCCACTTTTCTCAACTAAAGCGTCTACTATTTTGCGAACGCCGAACACGGCGAAGGATGGCCTGTCGGGTAACCGAAACCCGACGAGATTTGAGAGGAGAGCCGCATGTCGAGCCTCACCGGTAAGTCATTGAACCCTGTTATGAATCGCAGGAGCGTTATCGCGAGCGCAGCAGGTCTGGGGGCGATGTCCATTCTAGCTGGCTGCTCCTCCAACGGCGGCGACAGCGGTTCCGCTTCGGGCGACGCTTCGTTTAAGATCGGCACCATCGGCCCGCTGACCGGCGCCAACGCGTCCTACGGCAAGTCCGTTACCCAGGGTGTCGAGCTTGGCTGCAAGGATTTCTCGACCAAGGAGCTGCCGCTTGCCAGCAAGGCCGAGGACGACCAGGCCGATGGCGAGAAGGCCGTCAACGCCTTCAACACCCTGCTCGACTGGGGCATGCAGGCCCTCGTCGGTCCGACCACCACGGGTGCGTCGGTTGCCGTTGCCGCAGAGTGCGGTAACGACCCCAAGACGTTCATGATCACCCCGTCCGCGTCCTCCGAGGACGTCACCGACGGCAAGGATTGCGTCTTCCAGGTTTGCTTCACCGACCCCAACCAGGGTGTCAACGCTGCCAAGTTCCTGGCAGAGAAATATGCGGACGAGAAGTTCGTGCTGTTCTATAACTCCGGCGACGCCTATTCTTCGGGCATCGCAGATTCCTTTAAGGCCCAGGCCGCTGAGTCCAAGCTCGAGATTGTCGACGAGGAGACCTTTAAGGACGACTCCGCCACGAGCTTTACCAACCAGCTGACCAAGGCCAAGCAGGCCGGCGCCACCATGATCTTTGCGCCGATCTACTACACGCCGGCGTCCGTCCTGCTCAAGAACGCCAAGGACATGGGCTACGACGTCAAGATGATGGGCTGCGATGGCATGGACGGCATCCTGGGCGTTGAGGGTTT
This sequence comes from uncultured Collinsella sp., assembly GCA_900554595.1. Lineage (GTDB taxonomy): Bacteria > Actinomycetota > Coriobacteriia > Coriobacteriales > Coriobacteriaceae > Collinsella. Next base: position 6,721 of record USHZ01000054.1, read on the forward strand.
CGACACCTCTCTTGCCGAGGGTCTGCTGCTCATGACCCCGTTCTCCGCCGACGACGAGAAGAACGCCGACTTCGTTAACGCTTACAAGGATAAGTACGGCGATACCCCCGACCAGTTTGCCGCCGACGCCTACGACGGCGTGCACGCGGTGGCCGAGGCCGTCAAGGAGGCCGGTCTTGGTGTCGACGCCGATCCGACCGAGGCCGCCGAGAAACTGTCGAAGGCTATGCTCAAGATTACCGTTGACGGTCTGACCGGTAAGCTCACCTGGAACGATAAGGGCCAAGTCCAGAAGGAGCCCACGGCGTACGTCATCACCGACGGCAAGTACGTACAGGCCTAATAGGCCGCCTTACATGGAGCGGTTTTGATCCCAAGCAGGGGAGGTTTTGGCCTTCCCTGCTTGCTTGGTATCTAGGGACGATGTAACGTCCCTGTTTCATACATCAACTGGAAACCTATTCGAAAGGGGGATGTGGAACATGACGGTCTTTATCCAATACCTGGTCAACGGCCTGTCCATGGGCAGCGTCTACGCCATCATCGCGTTGGGCTACACCATGGTCTACGGTATCGCCAAGATGCTGAACTTCGCTCACGGCGACGTCATCATGGTCGGTGCCTATGTTTCGTTCTGCGCCACGTCGTATCTCGGCCTCCCGGGCTGGGCATCTGTAGTTCTCTCTTGTGTGGTCTGCACGGTTCTCGGTGTTCTCATCGAGGGTCTGGCATACAAGCCGCTGCGTCAGGCGGGCCCGCTGGCCGTTCTGATCACGGCCATCGGCGTGTCTTACTTCCTGCAGAACGCCGCGCAGCTTCTGTGGGGCGCCACGCCCAAGAACTTCACTTCGCTCGTCACCTTCCCGGTGCCGGAGTTCTTGGCCAAGTTCAACGTGAGCGCCGTATCGCTCGTCACCATCGTCGCCTGCCTGGTTATCATGGCCGGCCTGATGTTCTTTACAGGTAAGACCAAGATGGGCAAAGCCATGCGCGCCGTGTCCGAGGACAAGGCCGCCGCTCAGCTCATGGGCATCAACGTCAACCGCACCATCTCGATGACGTTCGCCATCGGCTCCGCCCTTGCCGCCATCGCCGGTGTGCTCCTGTGCTCCTACTCGCCGGTCCTGCAGCCGACCACGGGCGCCATGCCTGGCATCAAGGCCTTCGATGCTGCCGTTTTCGGCGGCATCGGCTCCATCCCCGGTGCCTTTGTCGGTGGCATTCTCATCGGCATCATCGAGGCGATGGCGCAGGCCTATATTTCCACGAGCCTTGCCAACTCCATCGTCTTTGGTGTTTTGATCATCGTCCTGCTCGTCAAGCCTGCCGGCCTCTTGGGCAAGTACGTTCCCGAGAAGGTGTAGGTGAGCGTTATGAAGTTTCTTAAAGACAAGCAGACGCGTCACGACTTTGTCACGTACGCCATGTGCCTTGTGGCGTTCGCCATCGTGTTCTTTATGCAGTCCAACCACATGATTCCGCGCATGATCGCCGGTCAGCTGGTCCCCATCACGGCCTATATCGTCATGGCCATCTCCCTTAACCTCGTCGTCGGCATCGCGGGCGACTTGTCGCTGGGCCACGCGGGCTTTATGAGCGTCGGCGCCTACACGGGCATCGTCACCGCGGTCGCCCTCGAGAGCGCCGTTCCCTCCGATCCGGTGCGCCTTATCATCAGCATCGTGGTCGGTGCTATCGCCGCTGCCATCTTGGGCTTCTTGATCGGCATCCCGGTCCTGCGCCTGAGCGGCGACTATCTGGCCATCGTGACCCTGGCTTTTGGCGAGATCATCAAAGAGATCGTTACTTGCCTTATCGTGGGCGTCGACTCCCGCGGCCTGCACGTGATCTTTAACATCACGGGCAACTCTACGATCGACGACCTGCATCTGCTCGAGGACGGCACCGCCATCATCAAGGGCGCGCAGGGCGCCTCGGGCGTGTCGACGTACTCGACCTTCCTCGCCGGTGCCATCCTGGTCATGGTTGCGCTCGTGATCGTACTCAACCTGGTTCGCAGCCGTACCGGCCGTGCCATTATGGCCGTGCGCGACAACAAGATCGCTGCCGAGTCCGTGGGCATCTCCGTCACCGAGTACCGCATGATCGCCTTCGTGGTTTCCGCCGCTCTCGCCGGCGCTGCCGGAGCCCTCTTCGGCGGTAACTTCTCGCAGCTTTCCGCTACCAAGTTCGACTTCAACACGTCCATCCTCATTCTGGTGTTCGTGGTCCTGGGCGGCCTGGGCAACATGCGCGGTTCCGTCATCGCGGCGGCGTTGCTCACAGTGCTTCCCGAGCTGCTCCGTCAGTTCTCGGACTACCGCATGCTCATCTACGCCATCGTGTTGATCCTGGTCATGATCTTTACCAACAACCCGCAGCTCAAGGCGTTCTTCGGTCGCGTCAAGGACCGCTTTGCTTCCAAGAAGGAGGTGGCAGCCGATGCCCAGTAAATTTGAGTTCAACAAGGGCAAGATGGTCCCGTATCCTTCTGGCGCCATCGTTCCCGACCGCGACCTGGGCGAGCGCCCGGCACTCGAGTGCATCCACCTGGGCATTGAGTTCGGTGGCCTTAAGGCAGTCGACGACTTTAGCCTGACTATCGGCAAGACCGAGATCGCCGGCCTGATCGGCCCCAACGGTGCCGGCAAGACCACGGTCTTCAACCTGCTCACCAAGGTATACCAGCCCACGCACGGCACCATCCTGCTCGACGGTGAGGACACCTCGGGCAAGTCCGTCTACCAGGTCAACCGCATGGGCATCGCTCGTACCTTCCAAAACATCCGCCTGTTTAATACCATGACGGTGGAGGATAACGTAAAGGTCGGCCTGCATAACCAGGAGCGTTACTCCGGCTTTGAGGGCGTGCTGCGCCTGCCGACGTATTGGAAGCACGAGAAGGCCGCCCACGAGCGCGCCATGGAGCTGCTGTCCATCTTTGACATGGAGCACTTGGCAAATGAACAGGCCGGCTCGCTTCCCTATGGTGCCCAGCGTCGTCTGGAAATCGTCCGCGCGCTTGCCACCAACCCCAAGCTGCTGCTGCTCGACGAGCCTGCCGCCGGCATGAACCCGTCCGAGACCGCGGAGCTCATGGAGAACATCGTTAAGATTCGCGACACCTTCGGCATTGCTATCATGCTTATCGAGCATGATATGTCGCTCGTTATGAACATCTGCGAGGGTATCTGCGTGCTTAACTTTGGTAAGGTCATCGCCAAGGGCACGGCCGAGGAAATCCAGAACAACGACGCTGTTATTGAGGCGTATCTGGGCAAGCAGGATAAGGGGGAGAACTAAATGGCAGAGCCGATGCTTTCCGTCTACAACATCAACGTCTGGTACGGCGCCATCCACGCCATCAAGGACATCTCCTTTAACGTCAACGAGGGCGAGATCGTGGCCTTGATCGGTGCTAACGGCGCCGGTAAGTCTACAACGCTTAAGACCGTCTCGGGCCTGCTGCGTTCCAAGACCGGCTCCATCAAGTTTATGGGCGAGGACATTACCCATACGCCTGCCGACAAGCTGGTTGGTAAGGGCCTGGCCCAGGTGCCCGAGGGCCGTCGCGCCTTTTTGCAGATGACGGTCGAGGAGAACCTGGAGATGGGCGCCTACACGCAGCCCAAGTCCACGGTTGCTCCGGGCCTGGAGCGCGTCTACGAGCAGTTCCCGCGCCTGAAGGAACGCCGTCGCCAGGTCGCCGGCACCCTTTCGGGCGGCGAGCAGCAGATGCTCGTTATGGGTCGCGCCCTTATGAGCAACCCTAAGCTGCTCATGCTCGACGAGCCTTCCATGGGCTTGGCGCCGATTCTGATTGAGCAAATCTTCCAGATTGTCGAGGACCTGCACAAGGCCGGCACCACGGTGCTTCTGGTCGAGCAGAACGCGCAGATGGCGCTCTCGATTGCTACGCGCGGCTACGTGCTCGAGACCGGCAAGATCACCATGACCGGCACTGGCCAAGAGCTCCTGCACGACGACAACGTGCGTAAGGCTTACCTCGGAGGCTAACTAGTTACGCGGTTTTACCAAACCGCGTAACGGCTCGACGCTGCAAGCCCGCCAGGGCGGCAATCTGCCTTTCAACTTCGGCGGCATGACCAGAAGGTCAATGCCGCCTCGTTTCAAGGCACCTTGCTCGCTCTGGCGGGCTTT
>USHZ01000055.1 GCA_900554595.1 uncultured Collinsella sp.
GACGAGCTGCAAGTTCTTGGTCGCGGGGGCAGGATTTGAACCTACGACCTCCGGGTTATGAGCCCGGCGAGCTACCAGACTGCTCCACCCCGCAATGTCTGGGCGCCTCATGTGCGCAAGAAAGAATATTACGCGGGAGTTCGGTAAACGGCAAGGAAAATCTCGTAGAGCATAATTCCTTCATATTTAAACCCCTCAGCCCATATCACCGTAAACGAATCGCAGCCTAGCGTCGGCGGCGGCACGTATACAATGGTGCGCGTCCTTTTACGCCGACACCGGGAGTAGACATGCTGCTCGCTATCGATATGGGAAACACGCAGACGGCCATGGGCCTGTTTGACGGAGACGAGCTGGTGCAGTCGTGGCGTATGCCCACCGACCGCTCCTATACCGCCGACGAGATCCACGTGCGCCTGATGGGCTTCTTTAAGATGTACGACCTCTCGCTCGGCGCGGTCGACGCGATCGCCTTTGCCGGCGTGGTGCCGCAGCTCTCGCGCGAGTGGCACGCCGTGGCCAACCGCATCGCGGCAGACGCCATCGTCATCGGGCCGCAGACGGCCGCGGTGACCAAGCTGCGCGCGGCACGCCCCCAGGCCGTGGGCGCCGACCGCGTCGCCAACGCCGTTGCGGCCGAGACTTTCTACGGCGCGCCGGCGATCGTGGTGGACTTTGGCACCGCGACCAATATCGACGTCATCGACGAGGACGGCTATTACATTGGCGGAGCGATTGCGCCGGGCATCCGCATTTCGATGGACGCGCTCGCCGCCCGAGCCGCCAAGCTCGCCAGCGTTCCGCTCGAGGCGCCCGAGCACGCCATCGGCCGCGATACCGAGGAGTGCATCAAGGTCGGCGCCGTAACGGGCGCCGCCGCCATGTCCGAGGGCCTGGTCGCGCGCATGAAGCGCGAGCTGGGGCGCGAGGACGCCACCGTTATCGCCACGGGCGGCCTTGCCAGCATCGTCGCCGATTCAACCGACGCCTTCGACATAGTCGACGGCCAACTCACCATCAAAGGCATCTGCGAAATCTACCGCCGCATGCAGAAACTGGCGTAGGGCGGGGGCCTAAGTCGAGCATGCCCGATGCCACAGCCCCCGCAAACGTTCGCCAAGCCTATTCCTCAAAAACGAAATATTTTCAGTTTTGAGGAATAGGGCCGAGATACCGCCCTGCAGTCACGCAAAAGCCCTCCCCGGTGCAGGCCGAGAAGGGCTTCGCTGTCATCGTTATCTTTGAGCGCGGGCGCCTCTCGCTACAGCCCGCGAATGCACACGGCCTCGGGCGGAAACTCCTGCTCGCCGGCATCGGTCTTGATGGTCGCGCGGCCCCAGATGTCCAGACCCGCGAACACACCGACCGCGAGCGGCAGGCCGTTGGGCGACACCGCCGCAACTTGGCGGCCCAGCAGCGGCACCATATCGAAATACTCGCCCAGCACGGGAGCCAGCGGACCGGCAGCGCCCTGAGGCGTGTTGGCAACAACCGCCCAGGCGTCAACGCGAGCGAGCACCGCCGCGGCCAATGCCTCGACCAGCGCTTCGTCGGCCACATCTACACCGAACTCGCTCAGTGCCGAACGCTCAATATCCACCGTCACCGCGGCAAACATGCCCGCGGCACCGGCACCGCCGTTGACGGCGACGCGCGCGAGCGACGTCTCAAACGCAGGCGCGCCGCACACGATGTCACTCGGCCACTGGATGCCCACCTTGCCGGCAAGCCCCAGGCCCGGCGTCGATGCCGTGCCCACAAGCGCGTCCATCATGCCCATCGCGGCCACAAACGGCAGGCCGTGGAAGGCATGCATGTTCACATCGGGGCGCACGACCAGCGAAAACGTCAGCGATGCATCGCCCGCGCTCCACGCGCACCAGCCCGCGGACATGCCCTCGCGGCCCGCGTCACGCGCCGCGTCGAGCTCGGTACCGGCGGCAACAGCATTCATCTCGATCATCTACATACGCCCCAATTCGCCCACGATATGGCCCACGCGGTCCTCGGGCTCCTTGACCTCGACGCCGTTGTAGCGGAAGAACCGCGCCGGGTCGTGCATCAGGTCCTCGAGCGGCACCAACACAAAGTCGCGCTCGCCGATCAGCGGATGCGGCAGGCGCAGCTTCTTGCCGCCATGGGTCTCGCCGTCCATCCACAGCAGGTCCAGGTCGATGGTGCGCGGGCCGTTTGCCTTGGCCTTTTTGGAACGGTCGCGGCCCAGCTCGGCCTCAATCTTCATGAGCTCGTCAAGCAGCACCAGCGGAGCCAGCTCGGTCTTAATCTCGATGACGGCGTTGGCAAACGCGTCCTGGCGCGTCTCGTAGGCCGGCTCGCTCTCGTAGATGCGCGAGCAGTTGGACACGCAGGTGAGCGGGATCTCGGCAATCATGTCGCGCGCAGCGCGGATGTTGTCGCAGCGATGCCCCAGGTTGGAACCCACGGCCACAAACGCGCGGCGCGGCTGCGGCTTGGCAACGGCCCAGTAACCGTTCAGGAACTGCGCAAAGCCCGCAACGTCGTGCACGCGCACGATGTTGGCGCCGGCCTGGATGGCGCCCAGGCACACACCAAACGTGGCGGCATCGCGCGCGGCGGCATCGGTCACGCCCGAGACAGCTCCCACAAAACGTTTGCGCGACACGGCGCACATGAGCGGATAGCCCAGCGACGCCATCTTGGCGGTCTCGCGCTGGATGACGATGTCTTCGTTGGCCGTCTTGCCAAAGCCCGGGCCGGGATCGATGCAGATACGGTCGCGCGACACGCCGGCATGGATGAGCGTGCGGGCCTGGTCGGACAGAAAGCCCATGACGCGGCGCATGATGGGCGCCGAATCGGGCAGGGTAAAGCGGCGGAGCTGAGAGGTAGGCACGTAGGCTTCCTCACGGCGGGCACTGCGGCGCATCATGGCGGCCAGGTGGTCGCTGGGCTCTGGTGCGGCTTCGGTAGCTGCGGGCACGGTCTCGGGTGCAGCGGCGGCAGGGGCAGCCTGCTCGGCAGCCGGCGTCTCTGGCTCGTCAACAGGCTCGGGCGCAGGCTCCGATTCGCCAAACGGCAGCGAGGGCTGTACCACACCGCCCGGAAGCTTGGCCTCAACCTTGGGCTCGCCCAGCAACTTGCCGCGACGGCGACGGGCCGGCTTCTCGGCCTCGCGCGCGGCCTCGGCAGCCGCTTCGCGTGCCTTCTCGGCAACAAACGCCGCAGCCGAGGTATCGAGCTGCACCGTCGCGTGCGTGCGTGCGGATGCGGCGACCTCGCCGGCGTGCATTACGATGACGCCGCAGGTGCTCGTCTTAACGAACTCAACCATCTTGGGGTCGGTGAAGCCCGTCACGTCGTTAACAATCGAAGCACCGCAGCGCACCGCCGCCTTGGCAACCGCCACATGACGCGTATCAATCGAGACGATGGCGCCCTCTTTGGCGAGCGCGCGCACGACGGGCAGCACGCGACGCGCCTCCTCGTCGGGGTTGACCGGGGTAAAGCCGGGGCGCGTGGACTCGCCGCCCACGTCGATGATATCGGCGCCGGCATCGAGCATCGCCAGGCCGTACTCGATGGCGGCATCCGGGTCGAAGTGCTCACCGCCGTCGCTAAACGAATCGGGCGTCACGTTGAGGACGCCCATGATGCGCGGACGGTCAAAGCTGAGCTCGTACTTTCCGCACCGCCATGTCTTGCTGTCGTTCGCCATGAACATCCTCCTAAAATGCCCACGCCGCCGAGCTTGGGGGGCTGGCGGCGGGGTCGCTTTGCACTCAGTCTTTCTATTGTATCCGCGCGCGCGGGCTAGAACGCAAACGCGGCCGCGATGTCGCAAGAAATCAGCAGGTCGGCATTTGCATCCTGATCGGTGGGAGCAAGGTTGCATATGGCCAGCGTATCGCCGGTAAAGTATCGCGTAAGGCCTGCCGCCGGATACACCACGAGCGAGGTTCCGCCCACGACAAGGGCATCGGCCGCGGCGATGGCGGCGACGGCACCGGTCAACACGTGCTCGTCGAGCGGCTCTTCGTAGAGCACCACATCGGGCTTGATGCGACCACCGCACGCGGGGCACACGGGCACGCCCGCGGCACCCTCGTGCTCGCGCGCGCAAATCCATTCGGCGCTGTAGACCGCGCCGCACGTCTGGCAGATATTGCGGTGGACCGAGCCGTGCAGCTCAAACACGCGCTGCGAGCCCGCCAACTGATGCAAGCCGTCGATATTTTGCGTCACCACGGCATCGAGCTTGCCAGCGCGCGCCAGCTCCGCCAGCTTGGTGTGGCAGCGGTTGGGCTTGGCGTTAAGGGCGATCATCTTGGTCCGGTAGAAGTCGAAAAACTCCGCCGGATGCGCCTCGTAAAAGCTGTGCGAAAGCATAGTCTCGGGCGGATAGGAAAACCGCTGGTGATACAGACCGTCCACGCTGCGGAAATCGGGAATGCCGCTTGCCGTGGAAACGCCCGCGCCGCCAAAGAAGACCACGTGGCTATGGGTTTCGAACAGCTCCGCCAGCGCGGCGGAGGCCTGTTTGGGGTCCGATATTGCCTGCGTCATATATGTCCTCCGTCCGTATCTCCGGGACGGCGGCGTTCGCACTATCACTCGCGGACTCCGCCCCGCCCCTGTTGCGCTAATCTTAAGCCTGCCAACCCCGTCGAAAGGACACCATGCCTCAGACTTACACTTTCGCCTCGTGGAACGTCAACGGCCTGCGCGCCGTGCTCAAAAAAGACCCGAGCTTTATTCAGATCGCGCAGGACCTCGACGTCGACATCCTGGCGCTGCAGGAGACCAAGCTGCAAGAGGGCCAGGTCGATATCGACTTGCCCGGCTATCACCAAACCTGGAGCTACGCCGAACGCAAGGGTTACTCGGGCACTGCAGTCTTTAGCCGCCAGGAACCGCTGCGCGTACTGCGCGCCGACGCACTGCTACCCTACGCCGGCGAGGGCGGGGCTGCCGAGCTCGTCGCCCAAGCCGCAACCGAGGGCCGCGTCTGTGCGCTCGAGTTCGACAAGTTCTGGTTCGTGGACGTCTATACGCCCAACGCCCAAAACGAGCTCGCGCGCATCGATGTACGCATGGCCTGGGACGATGCCTACCGCGGCTTTTTGGCAGGCCTCGAGCGCGAGACCGGAAAGCCCGTGGTGACCTGCGGCGACTTTAACGTGGCACACGAGGAGATCGACCTTAAGAACCCCAAGTCCAACCGCGGCAACGCAGGCTTTTCGGACGAGGAGCGCGGCAAGTTTACCGAGCTGCTCGACGCCGGTTTTACCGACACCTGGCGCGCGGCCAATCCGGACGTCGAGGGCGTCTACAGCTGGTGGAGCTACCGCTTTAATGCCCGCAAGAACAACGCAGGCTGGCGCATCGACTACTTCCTGGTAAGCGACGCAATCGCCGGCAACGTACGCGACACCGGCATCCGCGGCGACATCTTCGGCAGCGACCACTGCCCCGTCACCCTCACCCTAGAGCTCTAGCCCCAACTAATCCCCTGGGGACGGAGGAAAAGGGATCATTTTTCACCTCGCGAGGGTATCCACGCGGCCCGCTTGCCACGAAACTGGCCCATCTACTACGTTTAAGCCACTACCCTCAACCACAGCGAACAACGCAAAAAGAAAATCGCAGGTAGAAAGCCTGCGGTTTTTCATAAAACGCGGTTGTGCTTGGGGGTGTTGGGCTAAACGTAGTAGATGGGCCAGTTTCGTGGCGAGCGCCGTCAACCGATTCCCTGGGGACGTCTCGGGACGGAAGAAAACGGATCAATTGACTCTCTGAGGGCCATGATGCCCGTCATATCAACCGGCCATTCCAAAACTATGCCGGTTTACGGGACTGAATCGCAGATCCCTAACCACACACAATTCGAGCGAAATAAAACCGCAGGTAGACGGCTCGTCTATTTTCGAAAAATGCCGGTATGATCGGCCTGCGCCAATCTAGCCCCGTAAACCGGCATAGTTTTGATATGACACCAAGACAGTATTGGTTCTTGCCTCGGCGCAACCGCCACTACAGCCCGTACTTCACGACGACGCGGTTGATGCGGCGACACCAGGGCTTGTACAGAGCGGCCAAGAACACGCAGGTCGCGAGGCCATGCGTGATGTCGAACGGCACCGCCGTAGCAAGACGCGCTATGGCGCCTGCCCAGGTGAGCGGCTGCACAAAACCGATGATGTCATACGCGTTGATCACGACGCCATACAGCAGGCCCGACGCAAAGCCATACGCCAACAGCGCCGGCATTCGCACGGTTCCATCGGCGCGGTCAAACGCGCCCGCATGCGCCAGTGCGCCACCGATGTAGCCCACCAGACCCCAGGCATACATCTGCCACGGCGTCCACATACCCTGTCCAAAAAAGAAATTACTGGTCAGCGCTGCCAACGCGCCGACCATAAAACCATTGCGACGGCCAAGTGTCGCACCCGCGATAATGGCGATAGCGCTCACGGGCTTAAAATCGGGAATGGGCCCAAACAGGATGCGCCCCGCCGCGGCCAGCGCCGCCAGCACCAGCGTGGGCATGATCTGGCGCAGGCCTGGACGTGATGTCTCATAGCCCGCAAAAAACAGTGCGAGCACGAGCGCCACTACAACCAGCATGGCAAGCGCCGTCTGCTCAATGCCCACCAGCAACGCCGCAGTCATCACTGCCGGCACCACCAACAACAGCGGGATCTCCATTTTTGTAAGTAGGCGCGAGGCGCGATGATCCGTCATCCCATCACACCCTGTAGAACACGTTGTCGTCAAAGAAATCTGCCGGAGGCTCCATGCAGGCGATCTCGCCGTCGAACATCATGGCGACGTCATCGGACACCTGCTCGGCAAAGTCTAAGTCGTGCGTGGCCATGATGACGGTACCGCCGGCATTCGCATGGTCACGCAGGGCGCGGGCGATGATGCGGCGGCTGGCCAAGTCCAAACCCTTGGTGGGCTCATCAAGCAACAGCAGCTCCGGGCCAATCAACAGCAGCTTTGCCAACGCAAGCAGCTGACGCTGACCGCCCGAAAGATCGTACGGGTGACGCGTCTCCAAGCCCGCCAGACCCAGGCGCGCTGTCTGCTCCTGTGCTGCGGCCTCGTCGTACCCGCAGGCCGAAGCCCATTCCATCAGCTCGTCGCGCACCGTTTCGGCGACCAGCAATGCCTTGGGATTCTGTGGTAGCAGTGCCGCCGAAGCCGCCCCACGCGCCATGCGGCCACGCTGCAGCTTAGCCGTCTTGGCCAGCACCGAGAGCATCGTCGACTTGCCGCAGCCGTTTCCGCCCACGACCGCATGTACCGCGCCGGCTGAAAACGTCACATCGAGCCCGCGCAGCACCCAACCGCCCGCGCGATCGTAGCGAAACCAGCCTTCCGACAGGGTGGTAGCCGATCCGCCGTGCATTTTTTGGAGTATTCTGCTTCCATCCGTGCGTGAAAAGGCTTCCGAGCCATTCTCGAGCGACGTTTGCGCCACAAATTCGGACGATTTGTCCAATTCCAAACTTTTTTTCGCGCTCGATACGTCCCTGGACGGCTCCAGAGAGCCCAAATTGCCCTCACGCCTGCTGAATACTCCGTTTTTTGCACATCGGATGGCACCCCACCCCAACATACCATCGGAAAACAGCGATTCTCGGCGCCCCAAAGAAGCCATATCCGCCACCTCGCGCACGCGACCGCCCTCAATCCGGTACGCACACGTCGCATACTCGAGCATCGGCCGCGGTTGATGCGTAGCCACAACAACCGTGCAGCCCAGCTCACGGTTCACGCGAAACAGCGCGTGCAGAAAATTCTTCTCGGCAACGGGATCGAGCTGAGACGTGGGCTCATCGAGTAGCAGCACGCGCGGACGCAGCGCCAGGACGACGGCGAGCGACAGCAGCTGCTTGCGACCACCCGAAAGCGTATCGGTATCGCGATGAAGCCAGTCCTCCAGACCAAAGAAATAGCTGGTCTCGGCAACACGGCGGCGCATCTCGTCGCGCGACACACCCAGATTCTCTAGGCCAAACGCCATCTCGTGCCACACGGTCTCGCACACAATCTGGTTCTCGGGATCCTGGAACACGTAGCCCACGCGCTCCGCAGACGCGCGCACGTCCATGTCGGCAACGTTCTCGCCCAGCACGCGCGCATCGCCAGTGCGCTCGCCCGCCGGAGCGATCTCGGGCTTGAGCAGCGACAGCAGTGTCGACTTACCCGATCCGGTACCGCCAACAAGCAGCGCAAATGCACCTTGGGGAACAGACCAGTCGAGCCCCTCGAGCACCGCAGCATCAGCCCCGGGGTAGGCAAAACTCAGGCTCCGCACCTCAATCGCCGGCATATCCGGGCCGCACGCCGCGCCCAACACCGGGTCCCTATCTAACCGAGCCATCAGCCGAACCTCTTCTCATCGATCGCATGCAACACGCAGGGCAGCACCATCCAGGCAGCGTACACGACATAGCCCAGCCACGGCGCCGGCACCGAGAGCTGCGGATAAAACGAATACTGCGTCGTCGCGGTCCATGCCACCGCCACCGCGGCGGCACCAAACACCGCAAGTCCAACCAGCGCGGCAGCGTCACCGCGCCCCAGCCGATACCGCGCATACGTCGTACGGCGCGACGCAGCACCCCACCCGCGCGAGCGCATGGCATCCGCGCGCTCAAGCGAATCTTCCATGCCCCAGCCCATCAGCACGCTCGATGCTCGCAGGCGCGAACGCACGGGATCGGCGGGCGTCCGCCCCGGCACATCAATCGCATCCTGTACCGCCAGCACCGTGCGACCACGGCGCAAAAACTGTGGGATAAGCCGCATGCACATCGAGATCATGAGCGCGACCACCGGCGCAGCGTTGCCCAATAGCGCGAGCACCTTGTCGTATTCGAGCATCGACGCCGCGGCCTCAAACCACAGCGCGCTCGCCACAAACAGCCCACCCATGCACAGGCCGTACATCATGCTCTCCAAATACACCACGCGCATGCCAATATGGAAAAGCTCGGTCGAGCCCGATGCACTAAACAGCGGGTTGACCAGCGCAATGATCAAAATCACTGGCAGCTGCCAGCGAAGCGCCCCCAACGTGCGGGCGGCCCCGCGCGTCACAAACCCGTACGCCAACCCGCCCGCGAGCGACAGCGCAATCAGCACCGGTTGCATCGAGAACATGGTGAGCCCCAACGTCAGTACCATGTAGAGCGCCGGCACCGCCGGATGCGACATCGAGAATGCCGCGACGGGTTCGTTGCCCGATTCCTCTCGCATGATATCCACGGGCACCTCCCATCCCCTCGCGCAAAACGCCAACGCCGCAGCGCCGCCACCATGCACAGCCAGCGCAAACGCCACACCGGCGGCGCAAGCCTCAACCGCCGCAAACCAATCGTTACGCGCTCATCATATGCCTGCGGTATCATATTGCGCCGTGTATCGTTTCCAAACACACGTCTCTATAACGTAACAGGAGATCACATGGACGCAACCGCAATTATCCTCGCTGCCGGCGAGGGAACGCGTATGAAGTCCCGTCACCCCAAGGTAATGCACAAGTTGCTCGACAGGCCTCTGGTCAGCTGGGTCACGCGTGCCGCGCGCGTCGCCGGTGCGGACCGCATCGTGGTCGTCGTGGGCAACGGCGCCGAGGAGGTCCGCGCCCACCTGGCCGCGGAGACTGACGTGGAGTGCGTCGAGCAGGCCGAGCGCCTGGGCACCGCCCACGCCACTCGCGTGGCCATCGAGGCTGCCGGCATCGGCGAGGGCCCCGTCGTGGTTCTCAACGGCGACCTGCCGCTCATTGAGCCTGAGACCATCCGCGCCTTTGCCCAGAGCGTCTCCGGCGGCCAGCATGCGGCTGCCATCCTCACCATGACGCCGCCCGACCCGTTTGGCTATGGCCGCATCGAGCTTGCCGAGGACGGCTCCGTCACGCGCATCATCGAGCAGAAGGACTGCACGCCCGAGCAGGCCGCCGGCCTCCTTGAGTGCAACGCCGGCTGCTATGCCTTTGACGGCGCCCTTCTTGCCAAGTACATCGGCGAGGTGGGCAACCAGAACGCCCAGAGCGAGTACTACCTGCCCGACATGGTCGAGATTCTGCGCGGCCACGGCTACGCCACCACCATCACGCACTGCGAGGACTACCGCGAGGGCCTCGGCGTGAACTCCCGCATCCAGCTGGCCGAGCTCTCGGCCCTGGCGCAGGCCAAGATCAACGAGGGCCTCATGGCCTCCGGCGTCACCATGCTGGACCCCAAGACCGTCTGGGTCGGCCCGGACGTCACCGTCGGCAGGGACACCGAGCTTCTCTCCATGACCATGCTCTGGGGCAGCACGTCGGTGGGCGAGGGCTGCGTCGTCGGCCCCAACACGCGCCTTACCAACTGCGCCGTTGCCAACGACGTCACGCTTGAGGAGACCGTCGGCACCGACGTCACCATCGACGACGGCGTCACCTGCGGCCCGCGCGCCTACCTTCGCGGCGGTGCCCACGTGCTTGAGGGCGCCCACATCGGCACCCACGTCGAGCTCAAGAACACCGTGGTGGGCCGCGGCTCCAAGGTGCCCCACCTCTCCTACATTGGCGACTGCACCATGGGCGACCACGTCAACATCGGTGGCGGCTCCATCACGTGCAACTACGACGGCGTCCACAAGAGCCGCACCACCATCGGAGACAACGTCTTCATTGGCTCCGACACTATGATGGTCGCGCCCGTCACCATTGGGGAGGGCGCCATCACCGGCGCCAGCTCCTGCATCACCCGCGATGTTCCCGCTGACGCCCTTGCCATTGAGCGCAGCGAGCAGCATATAGTTGAAGGTTTT
>USHZ01000056.1 GCA_900554595.1 uncultured Collinsella sp.
TCAAGAACTTCTCTTCGGGTATGGTTGCGCGCATTGCTTTTGCAATCGCCACCATTACCGAGCCCGATATCCTGATCGTCGATGAGATGCTTTCCGTCGGCGACGTGTTCTTCCAGCAAAAGTGCGAGGCCCGTATTCAGCACTTTATCCAGAGCGGTGACGTGACGGTTTTGTTCGTGTCGCATCCCATGGAGCAGGTTGAGCGCATCTGCCAGCGTGCGTTTGGATTGAGAAGGGCGACCTTCGTATGGACGGCCCGGTCGATGAGGTATGCAAGGCATACCGCGAACAGTTCAAGTAGGTTATACTTATTTGCGCTTGGCGGGCTCGCGCTTGCTTGGCGTGCGGTTATTTGCTCCATTAGCTCAGTTGGATAGAGCAGGGGACTTCTAATCCCAAGGTCGACGGTTCGAATCCGCCATGGAGCACCTTTTGTTTAATAAGCTCAGCTTTTGCTGGGCTTTTTTGTTCACAAATGCGAAGTTGAGCTACTCTGTTTCTGCGGGCTCCACGATTTATGAGTTATGTAGCAATCCCAGATTCTAAGACAGGGGTCGTTTGCGTTTGGCGGTTAGCCATCGACATCCTTACACTAACGCTGACTCGAAAGGCCTTATCTCCTGCCCATTTTTCTCTGCACAATTGAAGTCTGAAGTGGTTGGCTATACGGCGTTGTTATGATCGATGAGATCGACCTTCATTTGCATCCCCGCTGGCAGGCGCGGATTCTCGAGGACCTGGTTCGCATATTTCCAAACGTACAGTTTATAGTTACAACGCATTCACCTGTTGTGGTGGCGTCGGTACCTCGCGGTAACATCCGCATTCTTGGAGAGGACGCTGCAACGGTGCCTGCTATGGAGACGCGTGGACGCGATGCCGGGGATATTCTCAACACCGTTCTGGGAGCATTCTCTCGACCTGAAGAGGCGGCTCGATTGTTCGATTTGTTCAATTGCGCCGTTGATGAAGAGCGCTTTGGCGACGCCAGGCTTGCGCTCCAAAAGCTTGAGGAGTTTGTGGGCATGGATGATCCCGATGTTGTTGCCGCTAAGACGACCCTTGAGCTTGAGGAGCTGCTGTCGTGATTCCGATCGTTAAGGGAAAAGAGCCTGCGGCGCTTACCAAGGCCAAGAGGGCCATACGCAACACCCCCGATACGACGTTTAATTACACAGCGTTGCGCGGAGAGAGCAAGCGAGAAGTTCTGGAGGCCTTGCTTGCAGAGCAGGGCCATCTCTGCGCTTATTGCACGTGCAGGATCGGCGTTGGTGATCGTCTGGCTACGATTGAGCATTTATTTCCACATTTTTGTTTCGTTGGGTTAGTTTTGCCCGAATGTATCCCCTAATTCGATGTATTAGCTTTACATTATCGATTGTATAGCCGCTTATAAAGCTATATATACATATATACTAATTTATAAATCTATATAAGCGAAGTCTGCCTGAGGTTGATGGTTATGGACAAAGCCAGGTTCTACAATCCATTTCGTCCGACCGCCGGTGCGGAGCCTCCTCGAATCATCGGTCGTGATGATATCTCTCTCGAGTTCGTGGAGGGTCTCATGTCCGGCGTTGGCGCCCCCGCACGTCTTATGCGAATCACAGGGCCGCGCGGGTCGGGGAAAACGGTTCTTCTTTGCGATCTGCGCGACCGAGCGATTGAACTGGGTTGGAAGGCCGTTGTTGTTTCGGCTGGTCCGCGTTTGTCGCACGATCTTATGGAGCAGATTCAAGACCAACTGACTTTTTCCTCCGCTTCGCTTGGCGTTAACGTTGGTATTGCTTCTGCCAAGTTGGACATTTCTTCAAGCGAAATGAGCCTTCGAGCAAAACTAAAGCAGATTGCACAGGGCTCAAAGGGCTTGTTCATCGCTGTTGATGAAGTCCAAGATGCCCCAGTTGAGGAAATGCGTATTATTGCCTCAACAGTTCAATTACTCATTGGGGAGAAAGCCAACATCGCTCTTGCCTTTGCCGGATTGCCATCGGGCGTTATGGATCTCATTAACGGCAAGGCACTTACTTTTCTTCGTCGCGCGGTTCCTGAAGACCTTGCTCCTATCAATCAAATCGAGATTGCACTTTCTTTGAGTGATAGCTTTAACGCGACCGGTCTTTCTCTCGACGGGGATTTGCTATCAAAAGCGGCGAGAGCAACAAAAGGTTATGCGTATTTAGTTCAACTTGTTGGGTATTCAATCTGGCAGCGCGCCAACCTTCATCGGGAAAAATCAACTCTCGTTAGTGAGCGCGATGTTGATGAAGGTATCCTGCTTGCCGAAGCTCGTTTCCACGACGTGGTCCACGAGCCTGCGATTTCTGGTCTCTCGCGTAATGAAATCAACTACTTGTATGCCATGTGCGAGGACAGCAAACAGTCCAAGACCTCAGATGTAGCTAAGCGCCTTGGTAAAAAGACGAGCGAGTTGAGTTCTGTTAGAGCCAAGCTGCTTTCACGAGAAGTAATCCAGGCGCCTCAGAGGGGCTATGTTCAATTTGCTGTGCCGGATTTGGATGAGTATCTCAAAGAAAATAGAGATGAGATTCTATCGAGGTATTAGAGATTCACATTAAATTCTCGAGATTAACCGTACAACGATTGAGGGCGATTCACGGTAAGGTGCCGTGAGCCGCCCTGTTCGATTTGCTTCTGTTTGCGATGGCCCGCTTTGCCTACGCCTCCGTGGGCAACGCGTCGATGGGGCCGCAGTAGATCGTCTTGGCGGCGATGTCGGGCTCGGCGGCAACCGGCTCCTTGTACTCCACGCCGCAACGCACCTCGATGCCCTCGAGCATGTTGACGACCATCTTGGTGCGCCGCGGCACTGTCTGATCATTATTTAAGGCGAGTGGAACCGATTAATTGACTGACTGGCCAAAAGAGTAGCTCGGCATAGTAACCACTTAGTCCCCCTGCCACCCCCTCATCCTCTGAAAAAGTTCTTAAGACAGCCTTAAAGGCGCTTCGGCTCGCGTTGACAGCGTACAATACGCATGTTTGACTATGACAAAAGTGGAATTTAAGGGAGGGGCGCGCCATGGAGGTGCTGGTTGTTGGCAATACCGCGTATGTTGACGACGACTTTTGTGCCAAGGCGTTTCCTGGCGATCATGTTCAGGTTGTAGCTGTAGATGATGCGCAGCGCGAGTCATCGCCCCACGGCTCGTGGAAAGAGCTGCTGCGCCACCTGGACCAGGCTTATGAGTTCGACCGTGTGGTCTACCTCTCCACTTATCTCACCCCGCATACCGAGACCTTTGGCGACATTGAGCTGCTGCGCTCGGTCTTTCGTGCCTGCATGGGCCGCCGTGTGCAGCTGCTGTTTGTGGCGGGGCCTGCGGGCGCGGAGGTTGCTGGCGGCGCGGCGAGCAATGCCGATTCGCTTGATGCCACAGATGCTGCCGCCCAAACGGGTAAGGGCATTATCGCCCGCGCGGCCAACGACCTGTGCCACTACTATGCCTCTCAAGTCAACATCCAAGCCAAGATTCTGTGCACGCCCTATCTGTATACCGCTTCCGCGGCGCTCGACGACCCCTTCTTGGTACCGCTGTTTGAGGCGTGCTCGACCGGGTCGGTCGCGCTCCAAGGTGCCGCAGAAGCGCCGTTACCCCTGCTGTGCGCGGAGGAGCTAGCGGTGCTGGTGCATCGCGTCTTTGATAGTTGGGATGCGACCTTTGAGACGCTCGACGTTGCAGATGCTTTCTATCACACAACGGGCGACTTGGGCGGCGCGCTCCTGGGCCTGTTCCCCGGGCTGTCCGTTGCCTATGGCGAGTCGACCGGCTATGCGTTGCCCGCAGGCGATGTCGCTCGCAAACGCTATGGCTGGTTTCAGCGTTATGATCTGCTGCGCGACCTTTCGACCATCCACGCCCGCTGGGCAAACACACGTACCAAAAAGGCCAATCCCCTTCGTGCGGCGATCGATCGCATCCAGCTGCGCGCGTTGCCCATTAAATGCCTGGAGACGGGCTTCGCTTGGGTGCTGTTCGAGGCGCTGGAGCATCTGTTCTCCCAATCTGCCCAGCTCAACGTGCTCGACTATCGACTGCTCTATGTGGTCCTGATTGGCACGCTCTACGGTCTCGACTTTGGCCTGGTCGCCGCGCTGTTGGCGTCGATTGGTCTGGCGGTGAGTTATTTTGCCCTGTACGGATACACTTTCCAGGGCTTGTTCTATGAGCCTTCCAACTGGCTGCCGTTTATCGCGTACTTTGTGGTGGGCGCCGTGTGCGGCTATGTGCAGCTGCGCAACAGCGAGGTCATTAAGGTCGAGCGTGACCAAAACGAGCTCGTGCGTAATCGCAATATGTTTCTCACACAGCTCTACCACGATGCTATCGAGGACAAGCGCACATACAAGCGCCAGATTGTTGGGCGCCACGATAGCTTTGGCAAGATCTTTGCCGTGACGCAAGAGCTTGACGTGCTCAATCCGCGCGACATCTACCGCAAGTGCTGCGAGCTCATGGGCGAGATTCTCGAAAACGATTCGGTGACGATCTACCACGTTTCGGGCGGGGCGTTTGCCCGTCTGGTGGCGGCGAGTCCCGTGATTGCCGAAGATGCCCCGCGCTCGCTCTCGCTTAATCAGCTTGCGCCCCTTTTGGGCGGCGAGGGTCGTTCGAGCCTGTGGGTGAATCGCAAGCTGACGCCGGGGCTTCCCATGTTTGGATACACGATCGAGCGCGACGGGGCACCCGCCGTGTTGATCTTTGTGCGACGCGCGGCCGAGAACCAAATGACGCTCTATTACCAAAACCTGTTCCGCATCTTGTGCGGCCTGGTCGAAAGCGCGCTGGGCCGTGCCTTCGATTATGAGGCGGTGGCGCAGGATAAACGCTGCGTTGACGGAACTTGCGTGCTCAAGCAGGCGGCCTTTGGCCAAGAGCTCGCGGCCGAGCAGGCGCTGGCAGATGGCAAGATTGGAAGCTTTTTGCTCCTGCGCGTGGTGCCGGGCATGGAGCCTGTCGGCGAGCTGGTGGGCGCAATTGGGTCGGCAATCCGCGAGAGCGATGCGGCGGGCCTGGTCGATGGTGACGTGCTTTACCTGCTCATGCGCCAGGCAAAGGCGTGCGACCTGCCCATTATCCGTAAGCGCCTGAGAGCGAAGCAGATTGCGGTGGAGCTCGTCGACGGCGAGGACATCGTGGCGCTGCTGCAGCATATTGCCGGTGACGGTGAGGGGGATGTCGTTTGATCTCGCTTGTCGTCGCTGCCGTCTTGCTGCTGATTCATGCACTGGTTTGTCTGGTGTTGTGGACGCTTATGAAGTTGGGCCTGCTGCCGGTGCGCGGGCATATGCTGGCCGTGATGGTACTCGTGCCGTTGTGGGGCCCGCTGTTGGTGTTGCTGCTTATCGCGCGCAGCGCCGTGTTTGGCGCGGACCTTAAGGACGCCACGTTGGAGTCGCTGCGTATTAACGACGAGCTGCGTCGCAGCATCTTGGTGCACGACCGTGAAGCCGATGCAGGCGTGATCCCGCTCGAGGAGGCGCTCATCGTTAACGACCCGGCAGACCGGCGCCGCTTAATGCTTTCCATGCTTACCGAGGAACCCGATGCGTATCTGGCGCAGCTTCAGGCGGCTAAGCTGAACGACGACGTAGAGGTGGCGCACTATGCCGCGACGGCGGTGGCGCAGATCTCCAAGGAGTCCGACCTTAAACTACAGCAGCTGGAGCGTGCATTTAAGACCGACCCCAGTTCGCATAACCTGGATGCGTATTGCGACTTTTTGGGCGCCTATCTGGACTCGGGTTTGGCAGAGGGCCGTGTGGCACAGATTCAGCGTCAGCAGTATGCACGCTTGCTCGCGCGTCGTTGCGAACGCGAGGACGGGCCGGCGCTGCGCATCCGCTATGCCACGGCGCTGGCCGATGCCGGCGTGATCGATAAGGCAGAGGACGTCGCGAACCAGTTGGTGATCGATGCGCCAGACGAGCAGGACGTGTGGATGCTTTGCCTGCGCTTGGCTGTGATTCGTCGCGATGGGCAAGCGGTACAGCGTGTGATCGACGCGATCGACAAGCAACATGTGTACTTAAGTGCCGCCAACCGCGAGGAGCTGGCTTTTTGGCGCAACGGAGAGGAGGCCCGATGAGCGTGGTGCAGCATATCCGCGACCGTGCGGGCCATTTTCGCTGGACGGGACTGCTCGTGGTGTGGGTGGTCTTTATTGCCATGGCTGCCGTGCTTCTGGTAGAGCGCGCCGGCGTGCAGTACAGTGCGGGCCAGCATAAGCTGGGGATGCTTGCTGCCAACGATGCGGTGCCGGCCTCCTCGGCGATATTTGGCCAAAAGCCCACGTGCCTGGTCATTACCGATACCGACCAAGCAGGCGTCGAGGATGTAAAGGAGCAGTTTGACCAGATCCTGCTCGACATGAAGATCGCGCACCGCGACGTGGACCTCGCCCTGGACGGCGTGGACGCCATCCCCTCGCTGACCTCCTACGATCGCGTGATTTTGCTCATGCCGTCGCTCGATAGGCTCGGTACGCACCTGACCGACATTATGAGTTGGGTGAGTGCCGGCGGTTCGCTTATGCTCGCCATGCCGCCGGATAACTCGAGCTATCTGCAAGTGATTGCCCCCAAGCTTGGCATTGAATCGGCCGGATATGACTATGTAAAAGCCGAAAGCATTGTGCCGAACGAGGACTTTATGCTGGGCGGTGGAGAGCGCTACGAGCTCTCGGACCCCTTTGATTCGTCGCTTTCGGTTTCGCTGCGCGATACGGCGCATGTGTGGGCTAAGACCGGTGATGCGGGCTCGCCGCTCATTTGGTCGAATGATTGCGGTAGCGGACGCACCGTGGTGTGCAATATCGGTGTCTACGACAAGGTCATGCGTGGGTTTTACGCCGCGGCGATCAGCCTGCTGGGCGATGCCACGGCTTATCCGGTCATCAACAGCGCCGTCTTCTATCTGGACGACTTTCCCAGCCCCGTGCCCTCGGGCGACGGCACCTACATCAAGCGCGACTATGGGCTTTCCATCGCCGACTTTTATGCCAAGGTCTGGTGGCCCGATCTGCAAAAGCTCGCGCAAAAATATGGCGTTCGCTTTACCGGCGTGATGATCGAAAACTACGAGGATGCGGTCAACCAGACCGAGCCCGCGCGCCAGGCCGATACCACGCAGTTCCGCTACTTTGGCGGCATGCTGCTGCAGATGGGCGGAGAGCTGGGCTTTCACGGCTACAACCATCAGCCGCTGGCACTCTGGGACACCGACTATGGCACGCTGTACGACTACAAGACGTGGAAGAATAAGGAGACGATCGTTGCATCGCTCAACGAGCTTATCGCCTTTCAGGACGAGGTGCTGCCCAACGCGCACGGCTCGGTCTACGTGCCGCCATCGAATATCCTTTCGGCCCGCGCGCGCAAGCTTATCGGCACCGACGTGCCGCGCATCAAGACCATCGCCAGTACGTATTTTGAGGACGGCACCGATCTTCCGTATGTGCAGGAGTTTGGCGTGGCGAGCGATGGCATTGTGGAGCAGCCGCGTATTGTCTCGGGCGGCATGGTCGACGATTCCTACATGCGCCTGGCTGCCGTGTCCGAGCTCAACATGCACTACGTGAGCACGCACTTCATGCACCCGGACGACCTGCTGGATCCCGATCGCGGCGCTAAGGAGGGCTGGGAAGTCTATAAGGGCGGCCTGACCGACTACCTGGACTGGCTTACCAAGTCTGCGCCCGACCTGCGTCGCCAGACCGGTTCGGAATGCTCGGGTGCCATTCAGCGCTTTTCGTCCGTGACGGTGAGCGTGGATACCAGTGCGGATGCCTGGACGCTCAGTCTGGGCAATTTCCACGACGAAGCGTGGCTCATGTTCCGCGCCAACAACGGCGAGCCGGGTGCGGTTACGGGTGGCGAGATTACGCATCTGACGGGTGACCTGTACCTGGTCAAGGCCACGGACAAGACGGTGACCATTGCGCGCAAGGAGGGTGGCGACAAATGAGAATCTGCTTGGTACTCGAGGGCTGCTACCCCTATGTGCACGGCGGGGTGTCCACATGGATGCACGGCTATATACAGGCCATGCCCGAGCACGAGTTTGTGCTGTGGGTGATTGGCGCGCATGCTGCCGACCGCGGCAAGTTTGTCTACGAGCTGCCCGACAACGTGGTCGAGGTGCACGAGGTGTTTCTGGACGATGCCCTGCGGCTTTCGGGCGAGCAGGAAGAGGTCGACTTTGACGACCGCGAGCGCGAGGCGCTGCGTCGCCTGGTGTCGCTCTCCAATCCGGACTGGGACGTGCTGTTCGATATCTTCCAGCGCCGCCACGTACATCCGCTCTCATTTTTGCAGAGCCGCACCTTTATGGATATCTTCCGCGACGTGTGCCTGGCCGAGTACCCCTACACGCCTTTTGCCGACGCATTCCACACCATGCGCTCCATGCTGCTGCCCGTGCTCTACCTGCTGGGCAGCGAGGTGCCGGTGGCCGATGTGTACCATGCCATCTCGACCGGCTACGGTGGCCTACTCGCTTGCTTGGGCTCAAGCGTTCACCATGCGCCGGTGCTGCTGACCGAGCATGGCATCTATACCCGCGAGCGTGAGGAAGAGATCATTCGTGCCGACTGGGTGGTACCGTCGTTTAAGAACCGCTGGATTCGCTTTTTCTACCTGCTTTCGGAGGAAATCTACCGCCGCGCCTTCCGCGTGACGAGTCTGTTTCACAACGCCCGTAAGACGCAGATCGATATGGGCTGCGATGCGGACAAATGCCTGGTCATCCCCAACGGCATCCAGTTCGATCGCTTTAAGGATATTCCCTTAAAGCCCGATGACGGCTGGGTGGATATTGGCGCGGTGGTGCGCCTAGCGCCCATCAAGGACGTCAAGACCATGATCTATGCCTTCTTTGAGCTGCACGAGCGCCTGCCCAAGGTGCGCCTGCACATTATGGGCGGCGTGGACGATGAGGAGTACGGCGCCGAGTGTCATGCGCTGGTGGAGACATTGGGCGTGCGTGACTTGATCTTTACCGGCCGCGTCAACGTGGTCGAGTACATGGAGAAGCTCGACTTCACCATTTTGACGAGCATCTCCGAGGGTCAGCCGTTGAGCGTGCTGGAGTCGCTTGCAGCGCGTCGTCCCTGCGTGACGACCGAGGTGGGCTGCTGCCGCGAGCTGCTCGAAGGCGCTCCGGGTGACGACTTTGGCGTGGCAGGATTTGTGACGCCGCCTATGTATCGCAAGGGCTTGGCCGATGCCATGGAGCGCATGTGCGCGAGCCGTGCCCGCCGTATCGAGATGGGGGAGCGCGGTCAGCGTCGCGTCGCCACGTACTTTTTGCACGAGCAGATGCTCGCCAACTATCGTGCGCTGTACGACGAGACGACGTGTGCGTTTAACCTGCCCAGAGAGGGGGAGTAGCCGGTGGCCGGAATTGGTTTTGAGCTCAAGCGCCTGTTTGGGCGCAAAGGTCTGTTTGCCACGATGCGCGCCTATGGCTACGCCGGCATTGTGTGCACGGGCCCCATGCTGCTGGGCGTGCTGCTCCAGGTGGGTATCTTGGTGCTGTGCGGTCTGTGGGGTGTGGGACGTGCCAACCAGGATTTGCTGGTGTGCATGGTGACCTATACGCTGCTGGCGTCGCTTACGCTCACGAGCTTTATCTCTATGCCGGTCACGCGTTTTTTGGCCGACATGCTCTTTGCCGAGCGCGAAGAGGAGGTCTTGCCCTCGTTTTGGGGCTCCAACGCCATCATGTTGGTTGCGGGCACGGTGCTTTACGGCATCTTTTTGCTGTTCTCGGGCGCCACGCTGCTGCAGGGGCTGCTGTGCCTGTGGCTGTTCAACATTATGATCGTCAACTGGAACGGCATGAGCTATCTCACGGCCATCAAAGATTATCGTGGCATTCTGTGCAGCTTTGCGGCCGCCATTGGCGTGGCGTGCCTGTGCGCCCTGGCAGCGCTGACGTTGGGACTGCCGCCGGTCGAGGGCCTGTTGGCGTCAATCGCCCTAGGCTACGGCGTCATGCTTGCCTGGGATGTGGTACTGCTGTACCGGTATTTTCCACAGAGTGATCGGAGTCCCTGGTGTTTTTTGCGCTGGCTCGACCAATTTATGCCGCTTGCGCTTACGGGGCTGTTTACCAACTTGGGGCTTTTCGTACACCTGGTTATTATCTGGGCGGGCCCTATTGGCGTGCAGATCAAAGGCCTGTTTTACGGGGCTCCTTACCATGACGTTCCGGCACTCATTGCGTTTTTGACCACACTCGTCACGACCGTCAACTTTGTGGTGTCGGTCGAGGTCAATTTCTATCCGCGCTACCGTGACTACTACAGCCTGTTCAACGACGGCGGCGTGGTGGGCGATATTGTGGTGGCCGAGGAGGAGATGCTCTCCACGCTCAACAGCGAACTGCGCTTTTGCGCGCTCAAGCAGCTGTTTGTGACCGCGGCGGTCATCTCGCTCGAGACTACAGTGCTCTCGGCCCTGCCGCTGGGCTTTAACAATCTTATGCACGGGTATTTTCGCACGTTATGCGTAGGCTACGGCCTGTATGCCGTGGGCAACACGATCCTGCTTATCTTGCTGTACTTTACCGACTACAAGGGAGCCGTTCTGGCCTCGGGCCTGTTTGCCGGTGTGGCAGGGCTGGCGACCGCCGTGTCGTTGCTTTTGCCGCAGCAGTTTTACGGCTTTGGCTTTTTGTTGGGTGCGGTGGTGTTTTTTATCGTGGCGCTGCTGCGGCTCGATACCTATACCGCCAACTTACCGTATCGTATCCTGAGTCAGCAGCCCATTGTGGCGACCG
>USHZ01000057.1 GCA_900554595.1 uncultured Collinsella sp.
CGTCAACCCGTTTGCCCCCGGCGAGATCATGCTCGGATGGCTCGCCTACCCCATCACCGTGATCTATCTGGTGGCATTCACCAACATCATTAACCTCATCGACGGCCTCGACGGCTTGGCCACGGGCATCTGCGGCATCGCGTCGTTCACCATGTTTTCGATGGCCGTTCTCTCGGGCCGCATCGACGCCGCCGCGCTCTCCATTGCGCTCTTTGGCGCCTGCCTGGCCTTTTTGCGATACAACTTCAACCCCGCAAGCATCTTCTTGGGCGACTCGGGGTCGCTGCTTCTGGGCTTTGCGCTGGGCTCCATCTCGTTGCTCAACGTGAGCCGCACCGCCGCGCTCACCTCGCTTATCATCCCGCTTATCGTTGCCGGCGTGCCCATCATCGACACGTTTAGCGCCATCGTGCGCCGCAAGCGCGCCCACATTAGCATCGGGCAGGCCGACAAGGGCCACATCCACCACCGCCTGATCCAAGAAGGCTACAACCAAAAACAGGCCGTGCTGCTCATCTATGCCTGGTGCATCATGCTTTCGGCCGGCGCCGCCGCCATCAATCAGGTCGAGGTGCCCACGCGCGTGCTCATCTTTGTCGTGCTCGCCATTGGCTCGGCGGCCTTTGCCAAGCATCTTCATCTGTTTGAGCCCGTGCTGCGCCACCATTACAACAAGCGCACGCACGAAGACGAGCTCGTCACTCCCGACGACCCCGCCTTTAAGCAGGAGGAGCAGGCAGCCGAGGAGCGCAAGGAGGAGCGCCACCACAGGCGCTAGGTTTTATTGCCGAGGAAGCGACTCATTGCTGTTGGCCGTTCGCGACCGTACCGTGACCGACGTATAGCCCTCGCCCCATCGGCCCCTCACCCACTTACGCCCCACCCCCCTTAATAAACGCGTTATCATCTTGACCAATACGCATACGTTAGGAGCAATCATGCCAAACGAGAACAGCTACGAAGTCGCGCTGCAAAAGAGCAACGCCATTCGCGAGGGTCTGGCAAAGACGCCCGAGAAGTTCACCATGCTCACCGGCGACCGCCCGACCGGACGTTTGCACCTGGGCCACTACTTTGGCACTCTCAAGGGCCGTGTTGAACTGCAGAACATGGGCGCCAAGACCAACGTGCTCATCGCCGACTACCAGGTCATCACCGACCGCGACACCACCGAGCACATCCAGGACAACGTGTACAACATGGTCATGGACTACCTTGCCTGCGGCATCGACCCCGACAAGACCATGATCTACGCGCACTCCGCCGTGCCCGCCGCCAACCAGCTCATGCTGCCGTTCCTGTCGCTGGTCTCCGAGGCCGAGCTGGCGCGCAACCCCACGGTCAAGGCCGAGATGGAGGCCTCGGGCCACGAGCTTACCGGCCTTCTGCTCACCTATCCGGTGCACCAGGCCTGCGACATTCTGTTCTGCAAGGGCAATGTGGTGCCGGTCGGCCGCGACCAGCTGCCGCACATCGAGCTCACCCGCACCATCGCCCGCCGCTTTAACAACCGCTACGGCAAGGTATTTCCCGAGGTCGAAGCGCTGCTGTCCGAGACCCCGCTGCTGCCCGGCCTTGACGGTCGCAAGATGAGCAAGAGCTACGGCAACGCCATCAACATTTCGATGACCGCTGAAGAGACTGCCAAGCGCATCAAGAAGAGCCAGACCGACTCAGAGCGCATGATCACGTTTGATCCCGAGAACCGCCCCGGCGTGTCAGGCCTGCTTTCGACGGCCGCCATCTGCACCGGTCGTTCCGAGGTCGAGATTGCCGAGGAGATCGGCATGGGCGGCTCCGGCCAGCTCAAGAAGTACGTGACCGAGGCCGTCAACGAGTACTTCGCGCCGATCCGCGAGCGTCGTCAGCGCTATGAGAACGATCTGGACTATGTGAAGGACGTGCTGCACGAGGGCAATCGCCGCGCCAACGAGATCGCCGAGCAGACCCTGGCCGAGGTTCAGGACGCCATGGGCATGGTGTACTAGGCAAAGCGCTTTCGCACAACATAGACGGTGAGATTTGATTTCTCCCCGAAACAGGAACAGGCCCGCTGGCAGTTAGTTGCCAGCGGGCCTGTTCCCGAAGTACACCGTTGAATCGCACAGAGGGGAGGAATGCGAATCAAACTCAACAGGGCAGGCTTTTTCATCGCCTATTGCCTGCTCCGTTGCTGAAACCAATATAGTTCACCGTGGTTTACTTTCTAACGGCAAAATACGCCGTCACACCTTCTCCATAAGTTAGCCCCGGTAAACTAAAACCACCACAAAGGGGACAGCCGCCTTTGTGGTGGTTTTGGCCACGGCAGAGCCGCTAGAGCCCTGCTGGCCAGCGACAGACGGCCAAGTCGACGTGCATGTCGTCCTTAAACGCCACACCCTCCCCTAGCAAAAGCTCACGTTGAGCATCGGGGCCGCCAAAAGCAAAACCCTCGCATATGTGCCCATCGGCAAACACCACGCGGTGACAGGGAATCTGACCAGGGTGCGGATTGCTGTGCAGCGCATAGCCCACATAGCGCGCGCTTCGTGGGCGACCGGCGAGCAGCGCCACCTGACCGTAGGTGGCGACCATCCCCTCGGGAATCTGCTCGACCACCTCGTACACCCGCTCAAAAAAGCCCTCAGACGCCATTGCTCGCTCCCTTCCACCCGGAATAGCATAAACCACCACAAAGGTGCCTGGCCCCTTTGTGGTGGTTTATGGCAAGTCGGTTAGTTGGCGGGCTGGAAGAAGGCTACGGCCACGGCACCGGGGCCTACGTGGGTGCCGATGGTGGCGCCAATGGTGTGGACGGGCAGCTCGCCCTCGGTGTGGCCAGCCCACAGTGCCGCGCTGTCCTCGATATACTTCTTGAGCACCGCATCCGAAAGGCCCGTATAGCCGAGCGCCAGCGGCATGGAAAAGTCGATGCCGCCCGCCTTTTCGACCTTCTGGTTGAGCAGGTTACGGCCGTTCTTGGAACCGCGCGCCTTGCCCAGCTGCACGATCAGACCGTCCTCGGCAGCCACAACGGGCTTTACGTTGAGCAGCGTGCCCACGGCGCCGGCAGCAGCAGACAGACGACCGCCGCGCACCAGGTACTCCAGCGTCTCAAGCAAACCGATAACCACCACGCGGTCACGAACGGCCTCGACAGCCGCCGCAACCTGAGCCGCGCCCTGGCCCTCGTCCACCAGACGCAGGGCATACTCGACCAGCACGCGCTCACCCAGGGTCACGTTATTACTGTCCACGACGAACACGTCGCCGCCCGGCGCCTCGGCAAGTGCGGTGCGAGCACTCTGGTTGGTGCCCGAGAGCTTGGCGCCCACGGTAATAATCACGGCCTCATCGCCGGCCTCACGCGCTTCGGCAATCGCCTGCGAAAAGGCGTACGGGTTGACCTGACCGGTCTTGGGCAGCTCATCGCGCTCCACGAGCATCTCGTAAAAGCGCTGGTGATCGATGTCGACGCCATCCATGTACACATCGGTGCCAAAGGTGACGGACAGCGGCAGAACACGCAGAGCGGGGTGCTCCGCCGGCGACATATCGCTTGCGGAATCGGTAATAATGCGGACGGACATAACGAATCCTTTCTTGCGCAGGTCTCGCGCAGGGAATTTTGACAACAATGTCCCGGCACGGCGTGCGCGCTCAAACGGGACGATGCAGTTGTTGGCTAAAAGCTAGCGCCAGCGCGGCTCTAGATCTCGCGCAGGGTGTTGAGAATCGTACGCAGCGACGCATACATCTGCTCGCGCTGCTCCACACCCATGGCCTTGCCGGTGGTATCGAGCACATCGCGAATGATGCGATCGGCCTCGCTCATGCTCTCGCCGCCCAGGGCAGTCAGGCGCACCGGGGCACGGTACTTGACGGCCGCATCACCCGAGTCGTCAACCTCGACGTAGCCGCCCTCCTCCAGATGTGCCAGTGTGCGCGAAACGGCGGCACGGGTAACGCCGGCCATGCGGGCGAGGTCGGCGCCAGTCAGGCCGTCCTTGCTGCGCTCGAGATAGTACAGGCACATGACATCGGAGCCCTTAAGGCCGAGCCTTGCACCTTCGGACGTCTTGATGCGCTGAATCTCCTTGTAGAGGCCGCTGATCAGTCCGACAAAGTCCTCAAAACGTGTCTCGTCGTTCCACTGCATGGTGACGACCGCCTTTCGCTTACATGATGCTAACGGGTAAACATCTTAGCCGCACGTCCGAACCCCCGTACCCAAATATCCCATTTGTTAACCCATCAACATAAAAACCACCACAAAGGGGACAGGCACCTTTGTGGTGGTTTTCGACGAATGCGGACTGCAAAAGTTCCTATAGCTCCACGCAGGGATTGTCTCGGGTCACAAGCGTCTTAACGACAACCGTCGCTCCCAGATAGCGCTCAAGCAACTCAGCGAGGCGATCGATCGCAGCCTGGCAATCCCCCATCCGCTCGGGCTCCACGCACTCAATCGCCAGAAATGCGTCCGCCGAATCGTCGGACAGGGCCGTTCTCACGCCGTCGCGCCAGTTCCAGCAGCGGCACACGGCGCCCGCATCATCGATATAGGCAAGCTCACCGGGCAGCGTCGGATCATCCGCCTCCTCGCCAAGTGGCAAGAACGCGTCGCCGCCGTCGGTCACCTCCAAGCGAAGGTCTCCCTCAATCGCATGCAAATCCTCGCCTCCCACGGGCAGCGCATAGGTCAACGAAATCGTGTTGTAGATATCCACCGCCGGCGTGATGTGGCCGACCGGCTTGCCTTTGAGCACGCGCTTGAGCAGGTTCTCAACTGAGCAACGCGCGCCCTTCTTGGTCTTGAACAGGCGATAGGCCTCGCGCCATGCCTTGACCGGCGCGTTCTCGCTGATGGTATCGCTGGTCAGATGGCGCTCCGCATCGATGTTGGCGCGGTCAAGCAGCGCGGCGATTGCATCCACGTCCTCCTGGGGAATCTGAGCCGCGGGCTTCATGCCCTTTACGACCACGACGCCGATAGCCGCCTGCGGAAACAGCTCCCAAAACGAATCCTCGGCAACGAAACTCTTCATATGTTCTCCCTTCATAGCGGACGCCCGAGTCCGGACGCCTAAACAAAAAGCGCCCTCACAGCGGCCACCTTCAAAGTCCTACGGTGCCGCCACAAGAGCGCTTACGCTGCCCCCATCCGGAGAAGGGGGCGATATGTCAGGCGTATTGTAACCCGAGTCATTCGCGTGAGTAAAACCACCACAAAGGCGCCCGTCCCCTTTGTGGTGGTTTTGGGCCTGAGGCGACGCTAGTGGCGGAGTCCCAGCAGGCCGCGGCCGCGATGACGGGCCTCAGCGGGCACCTGGGCGTGCGGGCCGGCGGCCTTGACGGACTCGGGCAGGTGCGAGTACTTCTTCTCGAAGTTCTCCTCGAACATCACGGCCAGGTTGTGCGCTGCCTCGTCGTAGCGAGCGGTGCTCTGCCAGTACTGGCGCGGCACCAGAATGCCGTCGGGCACACCGTGGCACGTGGTGGGAATGTCGACGTTAAAGATATCGTCATGCACGAACTCGCTGTCCTCGATGGTACCGTCGAGGGCACGGGCCACCAGGGCGCGCGTGTAGGCAAGCTCGATGCGATGGCCCACGCCATAACCGCCGCCGATCCAGCCGGTGTTGACCAGATAGACGCGGGTGCGACCGTCGGCGATGCGCTCGCCGAGCATCTTAGCGTAGACCATGGGGTCGAGCGGCATAAACGGCTCGCCAAACAGCGAAGAGAACGTGGGTGTGGGCTCGGTGACGCCGACCTCGGTGCCGGGAATCTTGGCCGTAAAGCCCGTCACAAAGTGATACATGGCGGCGTCGGCCGTCAGGCGCGAGATGGGCGGCAGCACGCCAAAGGCGTCGCAGGTCAAAAACAGCACGACGCTCGGGGTGGTGCCCATGCCCTTGGTCCACGCGTTGGGGATATGCTCGACGGGGTAGGCCACGCGCGTATTGTGCGTGATCGAGACGTCGTCGTAGTTAGGCTTGCGATTCTCATCGAGTACCACGTTTTCACAGATGGCGCCAAAGCGAACGGCGTTGAAGATCTCGGGCTCGTGGAACGCGTCCAGGCCCTCGCACTTGGCGTAGCAGCCGCCCTCGATGTTGAAGATGCCCATGTCGGACCAACCGTGTTCGTCGTCGCCGATCAGCAGGCGCGTGGGGTTGGCCGAAAGCGTAGTCTTGCCGGTGCCGGACAGGCCAAAGAACACGGCGGTCTCATGCGTGACGGGGTCCATACTGGCCGAGCAATGCATGGGCAGCACGTCGTCCTCGACGGGCAGCAGATAGTTCATGACGCTGAAGATGGACTTTTTGATCTCGCCGGAGTAGCCGGTGCCAGCGACCAGAATCACGCGCTCCTGAAAGTTGATGACCACGGCGGCGCTGGAGTTGAGGCCCTTGATGGCGGGATCGCACTGGTAGCCCGGCGCGGCGAGCACGCAGAAGTCCGGCTCGCCGGTGCGTGCGATTTCACGGGCGAGCGGGCGGGCGAGCATCTGCTTAATAAAGAGCGCCTGGCTGGCACGCTCGCAGGCGACAAGCAGGCGACGCGTATGGTTGCGGTCGGCACCGGCCATACCGCGCGTGACGAACACATCGCGCTCGTTGAGATAGTCGACGATGCCGGCCTTGATGGCCTCGTAGCTCTCGACAGACAGCGGGCGGTTGACGGCGCCCCAGGCGATCTTGTCGTGCACGTCGGGCGTGTCAACGATAAAGCGGTCATTGGGGGAACGACCAGTGCGCTCCCCCGTCTCGATCACCAGTGCGCCGTTGGAGGCCATGCGGCCTTCGTTGCGGCGGATGGCATGCTCGACGAGCTCGGCTGCCGGCAGGTCAACCAGCAGGCGGGGCTGGTTCTCGGCAGGATCTTCGACCAGCGTAATGCCAAAGTTGGACAGAACTTCTGCAGGGGTAACACCAGGCATGGGGCCTCCTTTAAAAACGCGACACGTGGACGCGGCGCGCACTTTACTCACGTAAAGCCCGTTGTACCCGATATGCAAAAACGTTTTTGCGTCAACGGCGAAGCGCCCGCCCAACGGTCAAAAATCGCACGTAAGCGGCCTAGTCATTTGGGACGTTCTTAAACGACTAGTCGTTGGGGACACTCTTGAGCAGGCATCAACCAAGGAGTGTCCCAGGATGCCGGCACTTGGGGATGTTCCTAAAGTGCCGGCACATAAGGAACGTCCCCAAGTACCGGCTACTGAATGGCACCGCCGAATATATTGAACAACCTGGTCAAAAACACGAATGGACACCACCGCGACTATACTAGAGCGCAGCAATAGAAAGGAACCGCCTTGAGCATCACGCCCCTCGATAGCATCCGCCGCACCATCGCCCGCCACAGCGGCGTCGCCGACCCCGCCGTATCGGGCGGGGCGCACGGACAGGGCGGACGCATCGAGAACGGCCTGTTCCCCGCATCGCACACCGCCGAGGAGCTCGCGCGCATCCAGGAGCTGAGCCAGCGTAACGCCGGCGGTCCCGACAGCGGCCAGGCCACACGCCGTCGCCGCGAGCGCGATCGCCAACCCGGCCCTATCCACCGCATGGTCAATGCCTGGTGGAACCGCCTGCTCGGAGCCGTCTACGGCGGCGGCTTCTCCACGCAAGAAGCCGAGTACGAAGATCACGCTACCCGTCGCGACTACCTTTGGAATACCCTGGGCACCGCCGTATGGGGCATGGCGTTTCCGCTGCTCACCATTGTGTCGACGCAGCTCGTAGGCGCCGAGGAAGCTGGCAAGTTCTCCATCGCCTTTGTCACCGGCACGCTCATCATGATCGCGTGCAACTACGGCGTGCGAAACTTTCAGGTCTCGGACATCGACGAGAAAACCTCCTTCGCCTCCTACCAGCTCAACCGCTGGCTCTGCGGAGCGCTCGCGCTGGCATGCGGCCTGGTATACAGCAACGCCCGCGGCTATGACGCGCAGATGGCCACGATCGGCCTGGGCGTCTACCTCTATAAGGTGATCGACGGCATCGCCGACGTGTACGAGGGCCGCCTGCAGCAGGCCGACAAGCTCTATTTGGCCGGCATGAGCCAAACGCTGCGTTCCATCGGCGTCATCACGGTCTTTAGCGTGGCACTGTTCCTCACACGCAGCATGCCTATCGCGGCCATGGCCATGGGTGTCACCGCCATCGCCTCGCTCGTGCTGGTCACCGCGCCGCTCGCCCTGCTCGAAACCGAAAAATCACGCCGCGTGAGTCTGCGCGAGGCTGGCCACCTGTTTGTCCAGTGCGCCCCGCTCTTTGGTGCGCTGTTCCTGTTCAACCTTATCGAGAGCATGCCCAAGTTCGTGATGGAGGGCACGCTGGCCTACAAGTATCAGCTGTACTTTAATGCCCTGTTCTTTCCGGCGCAGGCCATTTTGTTGAGCATCGGATTTATCTACAAACCGCAGCTTTTGCGTCTGTCGAGCATTTGGGCGAATCCGCGCAAGCGTCGCCGCTTTGACCTAATTATTGTTGCCGTTATGGCACTGATCGTGGTCATTACCGGAGCATGCGCCGCATTTATGGCAGGCCCCGGCATCCCCATCATGAGCTTTATGTACGGCCTTAACTTTGAGCGCTACCGCACGCTGGCGCTGCTAATGGTTGTCGCCGGCGGCATCACCGCGGCAATCGACTTTATCTACGCCATCATCACGGTGTTGCGCCACGCCGGCGACGTCACCAAGATCTACCTGATTTGCTTCGCCGTAAGCGTGGTGCTGCCGGTGATCCTGATTAAGCTGCTGGGTCTGATGGGCGCCGTGGTTAGCTACCTAGCCATCATGGCCCTACTCCTGGTGCTACTGATTATCGAGTACGCCCACATCCGCCAACGCATCGAACGCGACCGCAACCCATACGGCGCCTAATTCGAATCAATTTGAAGAAAAGAAACGTCGATGTTTTGGCACCGACAGCGAGCAGTCTCGAAGTGCCCCAGGTTGGCGCGAAAGAGGAGCGACGCGTACTTCTGTACGCGAGCGACGGTTTGAGCGACAAGATGGGGTGCTTCGGGGCTGCGCAGCGTCAACGTGACCGCCGTTCGGTAGAACGGCGGAACAAGGTTATTCGCCCGGGTTGATGTTCGCATAGAACTCCGCACCGTCATCCAGACGCAGGATCCCAACGCGGCCGAACTCGGAGCCGGTGGCGGCGGCGCAGTCGATGTCGATGCGATCGGGCACGCCGGCGGTATCCTCGCCGCCCAGGCGCACAATCTGCCCACGGCCGGACTCCTCATCGAGCCCCGCCAGGCCGCCGACCTCGCAATAACGCCCAAGCGACACCGTGGGCGTGTGGCCGCTCACCACGACCGGGCCCTTGCCCTCGGCAGAAAGCAGCCCCGTCGGCGCATCCCAATAACCATGGCGAATCCACAGCAGGTCATCGGACGACTGCACCGCAAGCATCTGCTGCAGTAGCTCGCGATCGGCATCCACCGCTCCCGCACCATCGGCACAATCAACCCCGTGTTCAAGCAAAAACGCCCGCGCCGCCTCGGTTTGGATGCCGGCATGTACCAACAGGTACGGACGCTCGTCAGTCTCGGCCACCGCGTAGAGCGGCAGCGTCGCCATCCAACGCACAAGCTCCTCGTACGCCTCGAATTCCATATCGTTGAGCTGCTGACGGGTGGTCCAACCGCCGTTGATATCCCAGGTCTCGGCATCGAGCGGATCCTGGCCAATGATGGCGTCGAGCATGATCTGCTCGTGATTGCCCTTGAGCACGCGAGCGTTGGGTAGCGAGCGCACGAGCTTAATAACGCCGACCGGATCGGGCCCGCGATCGATCATGTCGCCCAGCACATACAGCGTATCGTCGGACGCCAGCGAAATCTTGGACAGGGCCTCGTCAAGCGCACGCACGTGCCCGTGAGCATCGGATGTCACATAGATCGCCATGAAACGCCTCTCTTTACATTGCTGCCGAAGCCCGGAGCCGCAACTAAAACTTCAAGTTGAACTTAAACGTTACCCATTGTACTCCGTAGCAATAAAGCTGGAAAGGGTTGCATACCGTCAACGGTCGCCGGCGCACGCCTGCCAACCCGCACCGCTCACGCCACGCTGGTCAGGCCCAGCGCCCCAACCAGCGCCGCCCGCACCTCCGCCTCGTGTCGAAAATGCGCACGCCCGCAATCCAAGCCCATAAACCCACCATCTTTGGGTACAAATAACCGCAGACAACTGACCGTGCCACGCCAACCACCCAGGAGCGGACACTATCCATGAACCAGATACTTCTCTTTATCGGCCTCGTCATCATTCTGTGCCTGACCATCAAACCCGTCGGCAAAAAGCTCCCCTTCCCCACCCTGCTCATCTTTATCGCACTCGGCATGCTGCTGGGCGTCAACGGTCCGGCGCACATCGACTTTAGCGACTATGCGCTCACCGAAACCGTCTGCAGCACGGCGCTGCTGTTCATCATGTTCTATGGCGGCTTTAACACCAACATCGACCGCGCCAAACCCGTCGCCGTGCCCGCGGTGCTGCTGAGCACGCTCGGCGTCGTCATCACCGCTGGCATCACCGGCGTGTTTGCGCACTTTGTACTGGGCTTCGACTGGATCGGCGGCCTACTGCTGGGATCGGTCGTAGCATCCACCGACGCGGCCAGCGTCTTTAGCGTGCTGCGCGAGCACAGCCTGTCGCTGAGAGGCGGCACCGACTCACTGCTCGAGGTCGAATCGGGCTCCAACGATCCCGTCGCCTACATGCTCACCGCCG
>USHZ01000058.1 GCA_900554595.1 uncultured Collinsella sp.
CCACGTTGCACTTTACCAAACAAGAGTATTCGTATATAACGTTTAAAAAATGCAGGGATATGCTAGAAACAAGGGTGCCACAATCCTGCGTCACAATATTGTGTGAATGGATATGCCCCCCATGAAAGGAACCTTTATGACCGAGCTCCAAGAACTTCGTCGCTATCGGCGCGACCTGCATCGCATTCCGGAGCTCGATTTCGATCTTCCTCAAACCATCGCCTATATCGAGGGCGTGTTGGCGCCGCTCGCCTGCGAGGTGACCCATCCGTGTCCCAGCTGCGTCTGCGCTTTCTTCGATGCCGGCACGGGCGCCGCGCATGCCACGGCGATTCGCGCCGACATGGACGCCCTGCCCATCGCGGAGGCAACGGGCGCGGCCTTTGCCTCGACGCATCCCGGTAAGATGCATGCGTGCGGTCACGACGGTCACATGGCCATGGTGCTTGCCGCCGCGACGTATGTCGATCGCACGATTCGTGAGCAGCCGGGTGCCATCAAGCGCAACGTGCTCTTTGTGTTTCAGCCGGCCGAGGAAACGACCGGTGGCGCCAAGACGGTGTGTGAGAGCGGCGTATTCGAGCGCTACGGGGCGGATCGCATCTTTGGCTTCCACGTATGGCCCGATTTGCCCGCCGGCACGTTGGCGAGCTGTTCCGGTCCGCTGCTGGCGCGTTCAAGTGAGACGCACATTCATATCCATGGCACGAGCATCCATATCGCCAAGACCTACGGCGTTCCAGTCGAGGAATCGCATGATGCCGCGCTGGCAGCGGCCAAGTTCTTGGTTTCCGAGTGCGAGCTCATGGACGAGTTGGGTGCCGACGAGCCCTGCATTGGTAAGTTCGGCTTGCTGCAGGCCGGCACCGTCTGCAATGCGGTGGCGGGGGAGGCCCATGTGGCTGGCAGCCTGCGCGTGTTTACGGACGGTATGTTCGACCGTGCGCGCGAGGGCGTGCGCCGCGTGTTGGACGAGGCCTGCGCCGCAACAGGCTGCACGTACGACCTCGACTTTGCCGAGGGCTATCCGCCGGTCGATAACGACCCCGAGCTGTTCGCCCACATTGCGCCTGCCTTGTCCGAGCTGCAACTTGTGGACGAGCCACTGCTAATCGCCGAGGATTTCGCGTTCTATCAGCGTCATCTGCCGGGCGTGTTCTTCTTGCTGGGCACGGGCGTTCCTGTCGGGCAGGATAATCCGAGCGACGCCGAGGGCTGCCCCGCCTATGCTACGAGTGCCCTGCATACTGATACCATGCTCTTTGACGAGGAAATCCTGCTCAAGGGCCTCGATGTCTACAAACGACTGCTTTTGCTTGACTAAGGCGTGAAGGACTATTTGTTCTAGAAAACACGAACAAACGTACGATATAATAGAGATGTAAGTCTGTAGAAACGTTTGACGTTACTAACGTAAGGCGATACTATGATTGCATCGTAATGAGCGCTATCGGGTCTGTTTTGAGTGGAGACAGGGGATGGCTTGGAATGTCGAAATCGTCGATTATCGCAAGTGATGAGACTGCGTCCGATTTGCTGTCGCCGGTGACTCCTGGTGAGCTTCTCAAAGAGGAGTTTCTTGTTCCCATGGGCATTTCTCAATATCGCCTTGCGAAAGAGACCGGGATTCCGGCTCAGCGTATCGGGCAGATTGTCTTGGGAAAACGTCGCGTGACGGCCGACACCGACCTTCGCCTTTGCCGCTACTTTGGCCTGACGGATGGTTATTGGCTGCGCGCCCAGATAGCGTTTGATCTCGAGGCGGAGAAGAGGCGCATCGAACCGGAACTGGATAAGATCGTTCCTGTTCAGCAGGCCATCGCACTGTAGTGCTCAAAGATGATGGGGGTGGCGATGAGGCGACGCCGACAGTCTTCCGTATATAGTCCGGGTGGATGCGGGTGCGGTTTGCTACTGCTTCCGGTCATCGCTGTGAGCATTGGCGTGATGTTTGTGCTTGCCGGGTTGGCGGCAGCGGCACTCGTGTTGCTGATTGTGGCCATTGGCGTGACAATTTGGCTGTGCCGTTCTCGCGAGCAGCGTCGTGCCGATGGTAAGACCAATGTTGGATGGGTCATCTTCCTGATCATTGCGTACCCGCTGAGTGTCAGCTACCTGGTGTTCTTTGCCCTGTTGATGATCAGTGCCTTTACCGGGGAATCCGTTACGGTGGGTTGATACGCTGCCAGCAGACGGTCGTGCAAAGTGCGTTTGCTCGGCGTTTGGATAACTGCATTGGCCGTTTACCGCAACTTTAGCTCACAGCTAATGAATTCAAGTCCAATCCTTCCTACGATGTGCTGTGTGCCGGCGCGGTAGCCGGATCGTAGGAAGGATGCATGATGAATAAGCTCGAAAACGAAGTGCTGCTGAGCCGTCGCGCTGCACTTGGCGCATTCGCCACCGTCGCCTTGGGGACTGCCAGTCTTCTTGCCGGTTGTGGTAGCGATAAAGCGACCGTCACCGAGGACGCCGACGATGGTGACAAGAAGGAAGAGACGAAGAAGGAAGAGCAGCCTACGACTGACCTGGCTGTTGGTGCGACGGTGACCACGGCTGCCGGTCTTTCCGTCGTTGTCGATTCCGTCCAGCCCGGCCTCACAAATTTTGACGGTTCTACCATGACGGGCATTCACGTCACGTACGTCAACAACGGCGATGAGGGCGCAGATTACAATATCTACGACTGGAAGGGCGAGGACGCCAACGGTGCTCAGCAGAACCAGGGTTATTACAGCGAGGGCTCCGATGAGCTGCAGTCTGGCACCCTTGCCGCTGGTGGCTCCGTGGCGGGCAATATCTACTTTGATGGTGACATCAAGAAGGCTCTCTATTTTGCCAACGTGTTTGATAAGTCTGCCGCCGCAAGCTGGGTGCTGGCCTAACATGTCGCTACCGTTGCGCCGTATGGGAGGTGAGGTCGTATGCCCGATAAAAAGCTGACTGACGAGTTACTCAATGAGCTTCTCGACGCGCCAAACATCGATGGATATATCAAAGAACACGACTTTGCCGCCCCGTCGCTTTCGGACTACCTTAAGCAGCTGCTGCAGGAAAAGGGCTTAGAGCGCTCGCGCGTGGTGCGGATGGCCGACCTCAATGAGACCTTTGGTTATCTGATTTTTACCGGTGCACGCCACCCAAGCCGTAATAAGGTGCTGCAGATTGCCTTTGCGATGGCGTTGACGCTCAAGGAGACCAACCGCGCTCTGACGGCTGCCGGGGTAAGCGTCCTCAACTGTAAGGACCGTCGCGATGCGATTGTCATCTTTTGTATTGATCGCGGCTGCAGCCTGCAAAAGGTCAACGAGGAACTGTATCGCTTTGGCGAGGAGACGGTGAGTTAGCGGCCGATGGCTGAGTTGGCTGTTACCAAAACAACTATGCGAACGAACAGGGCGTGGATGCCATGGGGTGTCCGCGCCCTGCGCTATGATGGACGCCATGGATACTCAGAGCCCAACATATTCCGATGACGAGCTGACTGCTTCACTTGTCGAGCATTTGGCGTCGCTCGACCGCGATGACAGCTATCGTATGGAGCGCGTGCTCAAGCTCTCGGATGTCGAGACGACCGAACTCGTCTATTTTGAGGGCTCTGGCGGCGGGTCTCTCGGCCCCTTTGTCCGCAAGCGCATCGATGCTTCGGTGCAGATTGGTGGAGCATATGAGCGCCTGTTTGCGGCCCAGCGCGCCGGTCGTCGTTTTGAGCACTTGCCTCGAATCGTCGATTGCCGCCGTGTGGGCGACGAGCTTGACGTGGTGATGGAGTATGTCGAAGGCGAGACGCTCGAGGCGTTGGTGGGACGCTTGGGGGCGACGCCCGATTATGCCCGCGAGCTGTATCCCGTTCTGTGTGAAGCGGTGGGCGAGCTGCATGCTGGTTTTGCAGCTGCGGGGGAGCCGGGGGTACCGGTAATCCACCGCGACCTTAAA
The DNA here is from genome assembly GCA_900554595.1 of uncultured Collinsella sp. Lineage (GTDB taxonomy): Bacteria > Actinomycetota > Coriobacteriia > Coriobacteriales > Coriobacteriaceae > Collinsella. Next base: position 3,937 of record USHZ01000058.1, read on the forward strand.
CCCTCGAACATCATCGTATCGGGCGTGAGGTATGCGCCCGATGCCGGCATGACCTTTTCCTCGTTGGTGATTATTGATTTGGGGATCGCGCGTGTCTGGCGTGACGGCGCCGACGCCGACACCGTCAAGTTTGGCACGCGTTCCTATGCGCCGCCCGAGCAGTTTGGGTTTGGACAGACGAGCGTCCGCAGCGATATTTACGCACTTGGCGCACTGCTGTTCTTTTGCCTGACGGGAACTGACCCCAAACCGGGGCGGGACATATGTGAGCAATGCGAGACGCACGGTATGCCAACTCCGCTTGCCGATGCGGTTTGCATGGCGATGGCGCTCGATCCGGCTAAGCGCTTTGCGAGCGCAAGGGCGCTGGGGCATGCTGCGCGTGCGGCGTATGAGCTATGTCTCCCTGCACCGTCGCCCGCGACCTTTTCTGCTGTCAGTGTGCCCCGGGTCGTGGCGTCGCAGGTGCAGCGGGTACAGCAGCCGGTTGCCCTCACGCTTCCGGCTTCTGCAAACCGGCGTTCGATCGTCTCCCCCGTGACGTCCAAATGCGCGCGTCTGCTCTCGCGTATCCCCGAGCCCGTGGGGCGCATATGGAATGGGTGCGTCTATGCGACAACGTTGTTGCTGCTGATGGGCAGCCATTTTGCGGTATTTACGCCGACGGGCGAAAATCGAAACTATCCAACGTGGTTTTTGGCACTTGAGTATTTCTTTATGGTCGATGGCCTGGTGCTGCTCATTACATTCGGAATGCTCGACCGGCGTAGGCTTCGACGTCGTTTTCCCGTACTCGATCGGTATCGGGGGAGTGCTTTTGCCGAACTATGGTTCAAGGCGCTCGGGATTATGTTTGCCGTCATGTGTGTCGTCGTTGTTATCGGCAACGCGACGGGCGTCGTCTCCTAGATATACGAAAAAGGGCCCCGTTTGGGGCCCTTTGCAGTTGAGGCTTGCGAGCCTAAATGCGGTTCATCTGGGAAGCGACCTTGTTGTACCAGTCCTGCCACGTGGGCGGGCAGTACTTTTTGGCAGCTGCCGGGGTAAGGGTGGAGCCGTAGTTGGCGCCCAGATAGGCAACGTGAGCGGAGATGCCCTCGCTCCAGCTGCCAAAGCTACGCCAACCACCGCCGCGGGCACTCCAGCCCCAGGCGTTATAGGAGCCGGCGCAATAGAGGCCCTTGCTGCTCTCGATGCAGGCGATGGCGGGGGACCAACGGGGATCGACGCCGGTATTCCAGGCGGCGACGGCAAAGTTATAGCCCTGGCCTGCCATGGGGGAACCGGCGAGGTAGTTGTCGATGCGGTTCGTCCACTCGTTAATGAACGAGTCGTAATCGGAATTGCCGCTGTTGGAGTTGTTCACCGTGGTGTCGATGGTGGTGTTGGAGTTGGTGGCCTGACTGTTGGAGTTATTGCCACTCACGCCGGTACCCGAGATCTTCTCGGCGGCAGCGGCTTTGTCGGCCTCGAGCTTAGCCAGTTCGGCGGCATTTTCCTGCTCAGCCTTTGCCTGCGCCTCGCTGCGGAGCTGCTGTGCCTGGGCCAGCGCGTCCTCGGCATTCTTTTGCTCGCCCTCGAGCTGAGATTTGGCCTGATGGAGCTCGGTTTTGTTTTGCTCGAGCTCGGTTTGCATCTTGTTAAGCTCTTCGATCTCGTCGACGCTCGAGCTCGTAATCTGGTTGGTGTATTTGCAGGTGGTGATAAAGTCACCCAAGCTCTGCGTGTTCACCAGGAAGCTCACGATGGGGCTGGTGCCCTTCTGGTACTTATACAGATCGCGCATGGCGGAGCTTGCCTTGGCCTGCTGCTCGGGTAGCTCGGCCTCAATCTTATCGATGTTCGCCTCATTGGAGTCGATCTGCTTTTGCAGATCCTCGAGCTTGGTTCGGGCGTCGTTGTAGGCGCTCGTGGCGTCCTCGATTTTTTTCTGGGCGGTGGAAAGCTGATCCTGCGTTGCCTGCGAGGCGGCATAGGCCGCGACGGGGGAGAGCATCGGCGTGGCCGTCAGCGCGACGGCGAGCGCGGCGCTCGTGATGATACGAGCCGGCTTCGACGCGATGAGCGCTGCGGTGCGATGATTCGAATGCTGCATCCAGTCCCTCTGCAATCAATCGTAGGTTATTGGTCGAGCTGTATTCTACTACTGCTTTCGACCTCAACTTGAACCTTAAAGGTTCTAAAGGGTCAAGTTGAACTTGAGGCTTTGGCTTTGACCTGCGGGAATGGTGAATTGTTGAGAAACCATAGAGTTCAACTTTAACGTTACGGCACCCTGTTGCAACGGGATTCTTGGCTGTAAAAGCTATCTCAACGTGGGGTTTTGCAACTACAGGGTTCCTTCGCGACGAGCCTGCTCCACCTCTTTGAGTGCCTCGGCGGGAGTGAAGGAACAGGTACCATCGCCGAGCTTGACCACCTGCATGTCGTCACCGATATGGACTTCTCCGCCCTGCAACACGACGCCAAAAATGCCCTCGTGGGGGAAGATGCAGTCGCCGGCGAGATAGTAGATGGCACAGCGGGTGTGGCAGACTTTGCCGATCTGGCTGATTTCGACGAGTACTTCGCTGCCGATCTTGAGCTGCGTTCCCAGGGGGAGCGAGAGCAGGTTGATGCCCTGGGTTGTGAAGTTCTCGCCAAAGTCGCCCTCGTGCACATCGAGCCCGCGCGCCTGCGCCGTCTGGATAGACTCTGCAGCTAAAAAGGAAACCTGGCGGTGCCAATGCCCGGCGTGCGCATCGGAGGCGAGGCCAAACTGCTCGATGACGGTGTCGTGCCCGTCGGCGACGGGTGACTTACGCGTGCCTTTGTGCTCCGACGTGTTGATTGAGACGATGCGGGCAGGCCCGTTGTAAGCGTCGTTAGCGGTGCGTAGGGGAGCTGCCGTCTGGGCACGATCCGCAAGTTCGCGCTTGGTGGCGTCAATGATGGGGTTGTTGATCGGATGAGCCTGGGGCACGGTGCACCTTTCGACGGGGCGGGCAACATGTTGAATCCTACAACAACGGTGGGTTCATTGCCCCGTTGTCGTACACTGGTGATTGCCGCCTTCGTGCTGGATAATTACGCCGATTGCCATAGATACGGTGGAGCTTTGGGTGCCGGCGGCTCGGCACGCTAGAATAAATCAGTTGCACAAAGACCGCCCGTCGTGTGGGCAGTTCATGATAGGAAGTTTCCATGGCATTGCAGTTTACAGAGCGCGAGTTTATTCCCGTGCTGCTCGGCGGCGACATCAACGCGTATTCGGTGGCGCGCGCTTTCTACGAGGAGTATCAGGTCAAGAGCCTGGTCTTTGGCAAGTATCAGACGGGCCCTGCGTATCGCAGCCAGATTATCGACTACACGCCTAACGTGGATATCGACACCATGCCCGTGATGCTTAAGACCGTCAACGGTATCGCTCGGGCACATGCCGACAAGACGATTGTCCTGATGGGCTGCGGCGATAACTATGTTGCCCTGGTGGCCCAGGCCAAGGATGCCAACGAGCTGGCGGATAACATCGTTGCGCCTTACGCGCCCTATAGCATGCTTGAGCAGTGCCAGAAGAAGGAGATCTTCTACGAGCTGTGCGAGAAGCACGGCGTGCCCTATCCGCATACGTTTACCTTTACTGCGCAGATGCTCAACACGCAAGGAGAGGCGCCTGCCGAGGTGCTTGACCAGATTGACTTCCCCTACCCGATGATCCTGAAGCCTTCCGACGGCATCATGTGGTGGCAGCATGAGTTCGAGGGTCAGAAGAAGGCTTATGAGATTGCCGACCGCGCCGAGCTGGAGCAGGTTATCCGCGATTCCTATGCCAGTGGTTACACCGATGACCTGATTTTGCAGGATCGCGTGCCCGGCAACGACGAGTACATGCGTGTGCTTACCAGCTATTCTGATCGCAACGGCAAGGTTCGCATGATGTGCCTGGGTCACGTGCTGCTCGAGGAGCATCAGCCCCACGGCGTCGGTAATCACGCCTGCATCATCACCGAGCCCAATGATGAGCTTATGAGTGGCGTGCGCAAGCTGCTCGAGGACCTTCACTTTGTGGGCTATTCCAACTTTGACGTCAAGTATGACGAGCGCGATGGCTCGTTTAAGTTCTTTGACTTCAACACCCGTCAAGGCCGCAGCAACTACTACGTAACCAACAGCGGCTTTAACGTTGCCAAGTACGTGGTGGACGAGTATGTGTTCAATCGCCCGTTTGAGCCGGAGTTTGTGACGGCGCAGGACGAGGCGCTGTGGATGGTCGTTCCCATGGGCGTCGTCGACAAGTACGTCAAGGCTCCCGAGCTGCGTGCGAAGGTACATCGTCTTGCCAAGGAGGGCAAGGGCGCCGATCCCTCGTTTATGAAGGGAGACTTTGTCTTTAACCGCTGGTTGCGCATGTGGCACACCAAGCTGCGTCACTATAAGCTGTTCAAGACGTATTACAAGTAGACGAGCGTGGCGCCCGTCCGGTATGTATCGGGCGGGCGCGGGTATGATACGCGCAATTGCGTGGGCGTCACCAAGGAGGCGGCGATGGAAAAGCTGGGAGTTATCGGCGGCATGGGCGCCGAGGCCACGTCGTATTACTACGACCAGGTAGTACGCCATACGGCGGCTACGTGCGACCAGGAGCATATCGACATGGTGGTGCTTTCCAAGTCGACCATGCCCGACCGCACGCTTGCCATCAAGACCGGTGAGCATACCGAGCTGCTGGCGACCATGAAGGAGTGTGCCCAGGCACTCGAGTCGCTGGGCTGCGCGCACATAGCGATTCCCTGCAACACGTCACACTACTTCTACGATCAGATCCAGTCGTTTACGAAGGTGCCGATTATCCACATGCCGCGCGAGTCGGTGCGCTATGCTCTGGCCGGCGCGGTGATGGGGGAGTGCGAGTTCGATCCAAACCTGAGCATGCCGGCCGAGCCGGTGCGCAAGATCGGCATCATGGGCACCGACGGTACCGTGGGCGCAGACGTCTATGGGCGCGAATGCGAGACCGCGGGCGTTGAGGTCGTCTATCCCAGTGAAAAGCGTCAGGCCGATGTGATGTCGCTCATCTACGACGATGTGAAGGCCGGGCGCGAGCCCGATATGGATAAGTTCGACCGCGTGATGTGGGAGTTCGCCCGTAGCGGCTGCGACCGCGTCATCCTGGCCTGCACGGAGCTTTCGGTGTTGCAGAAGTATCGCGAGATGCCCGAGATCACCCTCGATGCGATGGATGTCCTGGTACGCGAGTCCATTATTCGCAGCGGCGTCCCCTACCGCCTCTAGTTCTTCCGCCTGCCAAAAAGGGACAGATTTATTTTGGTAGGTTTTATCTGGGAAAACAGTAAGGCCTCGGCTCGTTTGGTGCGAGCCGAGGCCTTTTGCATTTGCCGGTTGCTGCCAGCGATTGCTAGAACAGGAAGCCGATGGCGATAAGGGCGATACTGACGATAAGTACGGCGATATCCAGGCTTTTGATGGGGTAACGCTTATACGAACTCGCACGCGTGCGCAGGTAGAAGCCGCGCTGCTCGGCGGCAAGCGCGGTGGCATCGGTCTTGCCCACGCTCGAAATAAGCAGTGGCACGCACAGCGGCAGCATGAGCTTGAGTTTCTTGACGGGATTCTTAGTGTCGTATTCGACGCCGCGTGCAGTCTGCGCCTCCATGATGGCGTTCATTTCCTGACCAAATACCGGCACAAAGCGCAGTGCCGTGGTAAAGGTGAAGGCATAGCGATATGGCACGTGCAGCACCTCGACGCAGGCGTTGGCGAGGTCGTTGAGCTTGGTCACCATAAGCATGAGGATGAGCGGCAGCGCCACGCCCAACAGGCGTAGGCAGGCCTTCGATCCGGTAATGAGGCCCGTGTCGGTGATGAAGCCCCACACGATGTTGCCGTCGCGCATAAAGGCCAGCTGAAGCACCAGCATGATAAGCGCGAGCGGAATCAGCAGCTTGAGTAGCGAGAGCAGACGGTCGACGACGCCGGCGTAGGCGCCCAGTGCAAGGGTGAGTGCCAAAAAGCCCAACAGCGCCACGTAGGTATCGGACAGGAAGATGCCGATGATGATGGCGGCGGCAAGGCCCAGTTTGACGACCGGGTTCAAGCGGTGCAGCAGTGTATCGCCCGGCATATAGTCGATGACGTTAACCACGGTGGACCATCTCCTCGGTAATGCGAACGATATCGGTGACCTCGCTCACCTGTGCAAAGGCGGGAGAGACGGAGGATGCCAGACGACGAGAAAGCTCTATGACCTGAGGTGGCTCAACGTAGGCTTGCTGCATGAGCTCGATGTTCGAGAACAGCTCGTGCGTGCGGCCGCGCTCGAGGATGCGGCCGTCGGCCATTACTACGATGCGCTCGGCAAAGTCGGATACGACTTCCATGTCGTGGCAGACCATGATGACGGCGCAGCCGCGCTCGGCCATGGTGCGCACGGTTTCCATGACGGTCATGCACTCGCGGTAGTCAAGGCCGCTCGTGGGCTCGTCGAGCACCACGATTTTGGGCTCTACGACCACGACGGAGGCGAGTGCCACCATCTGGCGCTGACCGCGCGAGAGCGAGAAGGGCGCCTCGTCGGCTGGCAAGCCAAAGCGGTCGATGACGAGCTGGGCGCGACGCAGCGCCTCGGCGCGGTCGATGCCGGCAAGCTCCAGGCCAAAGGCGACCTCGTCGAGCACGGTGTCCTTGCAGATCTGGCG
>USHZ01000059.1 GCA_900554595.1 uncultured Collinsella sp.
GGCGGGGGTCGACAAGGCGATCCTCAAGCTCCCCGGCTGTCACGAGTGGATGTCGCTCGAGATGTGCCGGCGTTTCAACGACGGTATGGCTGCTGACGCGAAGGCGTCAAGTGGCCGTCTGATTCCGCTTGTCGCTGTGCCGCCCTTTGGCACCAAAGCGAATTTGGAGGAGCTCGACCGCAGGCTCGACGATGGTTTTGCGGGTGTGCAGCTCTGCGCTCACTACGGCAAGCGCTATCTTGACGACCAGGTCTTCTCGAGCTTTTTCGAGCACCTGAACGAACGCCATGTCACCGTTTACGTGCACCATGTTCCCGTGCCGGTCGAGAACGAGTCGCTTCTCGCGTACGACAACCTTCGCCGCTCTTATGGCCGCTGCGTCGACCAAACTACGGCGATCGGCCGAGAGATCTTTGGTGATTTCTTTGAGCGCTACCCCAATATCAAGATGGTCCACTCCATGCTCGGCGGCGCATACTTTGCGTTCAAGGAGATGCTGCTGCCTCATGGTCCCAAGCGCCCTGATGCTTCTGGCCGTTTTCAGGTCGATACCGAGACCGTTTCCAGGCACCTCGAGAACAACATCTATTTCGACATGTCCCATGCTCAGCCTTGGGGCAAGACACTCCTCGCCTGTGCGGTTGACGTGCTGGGTGCAGACCATATTGTTTTTGGCACGAGCTATCCCGTTAAACGCGAGTGGCTCACCGAGGGTGTCGCCTGCGTTCGCGCTGCAAATCTGAGCGATACAGACAGCGACCTTGTGCTTGGCGGTACAGCGCAGCAACTGTACGGTGTCGAGTGAGCGGCAATCAGAGGGGAGTATCTGCCATGGACGAAGGAGAGATGAGGGCTGGGGCCGCTCGTGTGGCCATCGATCTTGGGGACGTGTTGCCGTTCGACGGTTTCGACGAACTCCGTCATGAGGTCTTCGCCCGTGCCCTTATCATCGAGGGAACGGGGCGACGCGCCTGCGTCCTTTCGCTTGAGGTCACCTCGATCGCTCCGGCTCTACTCGCCGATCTGCGTGAGATTGTTGAGGATGCCGCCAATTGCAGCGGTGCTTATTCTTGGGTGGTTCCTACCCACACGTTTTCCATGCCTCACGTCCGCACTCCCGGGCATCTTGCCGACGATGCTACCCGCAATCGCAACGAGCGCTATCGCGCAGCACTCGTCGCTGCCGCCCGCACGGCTGTCGAGCGCGCTGTTGCGGGCATTCGCTCTGCCACGCTCGCCACTGTAGAGGGCGAATGCCCCGTGAACGTTAATCGCGACATCGAGACGCCTGCCGGCTGGTGGTTGGGCTCGAATCCCAGGGGGTTTGCCGACCACACGATGCCCGTACTCGCCATAAGGGATGCCGGGGGCGAGTATGTTGCCGTGCTCGCGACGGCGGACGTTCAGTCCTCCGTGCTCGACGGGTCGCGCGACTCCGAGGGGAGGCGCATGGCGAGCGGAGACCTCTTTGGTTTTGCCGCCATGTCACTCGAGCGCGAGCTGGGCGGCGTTGCCCTGTTGCTGCCAGGCGCCGCGGGCGACCAAGGTCCGGCGGAGCGCGCCATGAACGTCATGTTCGATGCGGCCGGCGTTAAGCAGACGGTCGATGCCCATGAGGACGGATACCGCATGCTGCACCAGCAGGGGCAGGCCTTGGGCGATGCTTTGATCGAGGCCGCTCGCATGGCGCGTAAGGATGACGCTACCGGCATCGGTGCCCGCACGGTCGACGTTCTCCTGCCCGCTCAGACACGCGCCGATTTTCACTCTTTGGCTCCGCACCGAACGTATGAGTTTCATGCCGCTGGCGAGCAGCGCACGAGGGTCTATCTACTCCGGCTGGGAAACGTCGAGCTTGTCGGCGTACAACCCGAGGTCTCGAGTGCATTCGGCGCCACTGTGCGTGCCGCTCGGTCCGGCTCTGTGTTCTTTGCCACGCTCGTCAACGGCGGACAGAAGTACCTGCCGGCCCCCGATGCGTACGAGAAAATCACCTATGAGGCCATGAACTCCGGCTTTGCCGCCGGCTCCCATGAGCGCCTCCTCCAAACCATCCTTGCCGCTTTGAACGCGGCGCGACAAAAAGGAGAACTTGCATGAATATCGGACATGCACGCCGCAAGATTACCCCGCAAGGCGACATCTATCTAATCGGATACCGTAACCTCCCCAACCGTCTGGAGCCTGCGACAGGCGTCCATGACGACGTCTTCGCCAACGCGATTCTTTTCCAACAGGACGACCGCGAAGTTTTTCTCTTCAACGCCGATGTTCTCGAGTTTGAGGAGAGCATGGCCGAGGAGGTTAAGACGATGCTCGCCGAGCGCTACGGAATCGACCGTGACTGCGTTCTGCTCTCCGCGACGCACGACCACACTTCGATCGTCGCCTACCATCGCAGCTGGTGGACGGGAAAATTCAACGAGGACTACTATCGCTGGTTCCTCGATACCATCTGTCAATGCTTCGAAGAGTGCCGCGCCAACGCGCGACCTGCGACCTGTCGCATGGGCAAAAAAGTCATCACCGGTTTCTACGACAACCGCATCATTCCCGGTGAGCTTGCCGACAATGAGGTTATCGTGGTGTCGTTCTTCGATACCGAAGGCAAGCCATTTGCGGGCTTTGTGAACTGGGCGGTGCATTCCGCTTGCGTCGGACCCGACTGCACAGAGCTCACGAGCGAACTCGCCGGTCTTACCGGCAAAAAGCTCGCTCAGAGTCTTGGTTACTATCCGGCCATGGTCGTCGGTGCTGCTGGCGACTGTAGCGACCGCAATTTTCGCCAGGGACGCGGCATTCCCGAGGTTGAGCGTGTTTCGACCGGTCTTGCCGAGGCGATTTCCCAGATCAAGCTCGATTGCGAGGTCGTTCTTGACCGCATCGAGCCTCAGACGTTCTATCACACCGTTGCCCGTGACGACTTTTCACTCACGCTTAAGTGTGCCGTCATCAGTCTGGGCGGCTTGCATCTCTTTGTGTTCCCGAGTGAACTCGGCAGCGACCTGGGCATTCGCATGAAGCGCGAATGTCCGGTCGAGGGAATAGTCTGCGGTTACACCAACGGCTATTTTGAGTATTTCCTTCCGGCACGCGAGTACGGCCTCTCCTTTGAGACCGAGCGTACTCAGATTCCCCAGGGCGAACCGGAACGTCTGTGTGACAAGTTCTGCCAGACGACGAGACTTCTCGGCGCAGCAGATTCGCGTCTGTAGGCCTGATTGCGTGATATGGGCCAATGAGGCTCATTGCCATGTGATCGGCATCTTCCATCTTCTCTGCCGCTCCCCATCCCGGGCGTACGTGCGTCCGCGGATTTCAAAGGGGGAAGCGGGTTCCTTGCCCTCCCACGTCGACTACGGAGGCATGAAATCGATGCTATACCCCGCTCAGAAAAAGGAGAATTCCATGAAATACCAGAAGCTTTGCGATGAAATCATCACAAAGGTCGGTGGTCGAGACAATGTGTTGGACGTGAGCCACTGCATTACGCGTCTCCGCTTCCACCTCAAGGATGAATCGCTCGCCCAGACCAATGAGCTTAAGGCGACGAAGGGCGTCGTTGACGTCATCCAGACCGGCGGACAGTATCAGGTCGTGATTGGTGCCACTGTCGAGGCCGTCTACAACGACCTCGTTCAGATTGGCGGGTTCGACTCCAAACCCGCGCTCGATATCGATGAAGGCGACGACGTCAAAAAGAGCGATCCATTCTCGCGTCTGCTTGCCATCATCTCCGAGATTCTGCAACCGGTTCTTGGCGTGCTTATGGCCGGTGGCTTTATCAAGTCGATGCTCGCGCTCTGCACGGTTGCCGGTTGGCTTGCCAAGGACAGCAATACGTATGTGACGCTCTCGGCAATCGGAGATTCGGTCTTCTATTACTTTCCGCTAATCATTGGCTGGACGTCGGCCAAGAAGTTCGGACTTAAGCCCGTTATGGGAATGGCGCTCGGCGGTATCCTCGTCTACCCGACGCTCGTTGCCCTTATGGGCGGAGATCCGCTCTACACGCTCGGCGCCGGTACGGTCTTCGAGTCCAATGTCTACGGTGATATTTTTGGCATCCCGCTGATCATGCAGAATTACTCATCGACGATTCTGCCTGCGATCTTTATCGTCTGGATTGCCTCCAAGGTGCACAAGGCCCTTTCTAACGCGCTGCCCGCGCTTGTGAGCTCGTTCTTCTCCAACATCCTGACGCTCCTCATTTGCGGCATCCTTGGCCTGCTTGTGGTCGGTCCGGTCATGACGGTCCTCTCCAACATCGTTGCCCAGATCATCTTGATGCTCATCAACTTCCAGCCCGCCATCGCCGGCTTCGTCATCGGCACGTTCTGGAGCCTGCTCGTCATGTTCGGCCTGCACTGGGGTATCATCCCGCTGTGGTTCCTCGATGTCGCAACCTACGGCTATGACCTCATTAATCCGCTCGTGTATGCAGGCGGTTGTGCCATCGCCGGTGCTGTGCTTGGCATGATCATCCGAACCAAGGATTCCGAGGAAAATGCTGCCGTCAACATTCCCGCCCTTGTCTCTTCGATTTTCGGTGTCAACGAGCCTGCGCTTTACGCCATCTTGCTGCCGCGTAAGCGCCTTATGTGGGCAACCTTTATTTCCGCTGGTGTAGGCGGCGCCATCGCCGGCCTCATGGGTGCCAAACTCTATGCCTTCGGTGCCTCCGGCCCGCTCGGTTTTCCGAGCTTTATTAACCCTGCCGGCATCGACATGGGCTTTATCGGCCTTGTCATCTCCGGTGTGGTCGCTTTCGTTCTGGCTCTTGTCGCCGCTATGGTGATCGGTACCAGGAAGGACGAGGGCGGTAAGGCGCTCAACATCTCGGTGGACTAGTCTGTCTGCGCACTTTAACTAAATATGCCTCGGACGGCGACGTGCCGCCCGAGGCATATTTGTGTTTTGTGCCGTTGTCAGCGTGTTTGCGGACACAAGTCTGCGGTTGTGGAGCAGCAGGGATTATGACGGTCGTGCCGCGGTGGAAGACGTACGGTCGCCCTGCAGGAGCTGACGGTAGGGGAGGAAGCCGATGAACGAGACGACCGCCTGCGAGTGCGCGGCGTTTCGCTTGAGGTAGAGCCTGACCTCGGAGGTCGTCGCGGGCTCGAGCGGCACCAGGGCTACCTTTCCGCTGGCGAGCGATTCCGCCGGCTTGCGCATGAGGAATGAGACGCCGGCGCCGCGCGCGACAAGGGAGATGATGTTCTCGGCTCGTTTGCCGGTGAACGTAACACGTGGGCCAAATCCAGCTTCGCGACAAAGGGAAAGGACGAGCTCGCTTACGAACGAGCCTTGGGGAAGCATGAGGAAATTCTCGTCGATAAGGTCGTCTATCTCGACGGTGTCACGTTCGGCGAGCGGATGGTCGAGTGGAAGGACGGCCACGAGCCGGTCGGTCGTAAAGGGAATCTTTTTGAACTCCGGCTCGATGGCGCCGCCGTCACGGATGAAGGCCAGGTCAATGTCCTCGTGCAGGAGCATGCGCTTGAGTGTGTCGCCCTCGCCCTCGATGAGCTCAACGGAATATGAGGGGTTCGCCTGCTGAAAATCGATGACGGCGTCCGTGATCCCATAAGGGGCCATAATGGGGATAGAACCTACGGTGAGGTGCTCGAGCGGCTCACCTGCGCCTATTTGAATGGCGGCAAGATAACGGTGCTGAAGCGTCGCAATTTTTTGCGCATAGGGGAGGAGCGCTTCACCTTGCGCGGTGAGTGTTACGTGGCGCTGGCTTCGATCGATGAGCTTGCAGCCGAGTTCGTGCTCCATTGCCATGATGTGCTTGGAGAGGGTTGATTGCGACATGAAAAGCAGTTCCGCCGCATCAAGAAACGTGCGTGACTGCGCTAAGATGGCGAATTCGCCAAAGCGGCTGATATCCATAGGGAGGCCTCCGGTACCCTCATTTTGGCAGGTGGCCTAAACCACGACGCCATTGCAGTGGTCGATTTCGTGCTGGATGATCTCGGCGGTGTAGCCCGAGAAGTTTTTGATGCGGTGGACGAAATTCTCGTCCAAATACTCAACCTTAATGCGGCGATAGCGAGTACAGGGGCGCTCGCCGGAAAGCGAGAGACATCCTTCGCTCGTCTGATAGGAATTGACCTGCTCAAGAATTTGCGGGTTGTACATGAGCAGCGACTTGCTGCCGTCCTTTACGCAGATGATGCGTTTGCGCACGCCGATCATGTTGGCGGCGAGGCCCACGCACTCGTGCTCATGCTCGTGGAGCGTATCCAGGAGGTCCTGCCCGGTCACGGCGTCATCGGGGCCCGCGTCTTCGGAAGGCAGGCGCAAAAAGAACTCGGATTTCATGATGGGCTTAATCATGGCGGGCTCCTCATGTCTCATGCTTTCGTGGACTTTTAATAATAGCGCGGAAGGAAAGCTGTGCGTCCGCGTTACAATCTTTCGACGTTGGACCATGTTGCCAGACTCGTCGCGTGCGGCGTCTGGCGTAAGTCTAGGGCTCATCCTCGCCCTGGACTGTTCCTCTGGGGCGATACGACTGTCGTTCCAAGAGGAAGGAAAACATGGGGAGCAAATCTCAGCAACAAGCTCAAGTAGCACCATCGGCCACTTCGGCGTTTCTCGTCGTAATGTATATCGCAGCTTTTGTTGCTGCCTTTAACGAGAACATCATTAATGTGGCGTTGCACGACATCATGGCGGCCTTTTCGGTGAGTGCCACCACGGCGCAGTGGCTTGTTTCGGGTTACATGATCGTGACGTCGATCTTTACGGCCATCATGGCCTTTCTTTCCGGTCGCTTCTCGACGCGCAAGCTGCTGTTTTTCGCATGTGGATGCCTGGTCGCCGGAGAAGTCCTGTGCCTGGTCGCCCCAACGTTTACCGTCTTGCTGCCAAGTCGTATTTTGCAGGCTGCGGGATCGGGTATCTTGTTTCCGCTCATGATGAATGTGGTGCTATCTTGCGCTCCGCGCGAGAAGCTCGGTCTGTATCTGAGCCTGGGCGGTGCCTGCATTACGCTAGGGCCGGCATTTGGTCCCGTGATCAGCGGTCTTATGTGCACGTTGTTTGGCTGGAGGGCGGTGTTCGTAGTGCCGCTGGTGGGCGGTGTCGTGGTCGCCGCGGCGGCAGCAAAGCTCGTTCGGAATGTTGGAGAGCGCTCGAACACTACGCTTGATATTCTGTCGGTTGCTTTGCTTGCGGCCGGCATCACGGCGTTTGTATATTCCGTTGGCGAGTTCTCGACCAATGTGATGGCCGGTATCGTGACGCTTCTCGCCGCCGTTGTGCTGCTCGGCCTCTTTGCGGCCCGTCAGCTCAAGCTCGAGAACCCGGTGCTCAACGTGCGCCCCATGGCGAGCGTTCGTTTTTGGCCTGCGTGCATGCTCGTGGTGGTGTCGATGATGACGACGTTCTCGATGAGCGTTTTGCTGCCGCTCTATTTTGAGGGCGCATATGGCATGACCGCGCTCGTTGCGGGCTTGCTCATTTTGCCGGCGATTGCCTGCAACGCCGCGACCTCGATTGTGGGCGGACGTGTGATGGACGCTCATGGCGCATGGCCGCTGCTGCCGGTCGGCTTTGCCCTGATTGCTGTGGGGCAGACTGCCATTTCGATGACGGCGGCAAGCATGAACATCGGCGTCGTCGTGGCACTGACCGTTGTGGTGTATGCCGGGGTCGGTTTGGTGCTGAGCCCCTCGCAGACAGCCGGCTTGGAGACGCTGCCTGCCGCTGAGCATCCTCACGGAACGGCATTGCTCAACACGTGGAACATGATTGCCGCATCGTTTGGTCCCTCGCTGTTTATCGGCCTGCTTTCGAGTTCTGCGGCGACTGCCGGCGCCGCTGGCGCTGCGGCCGACGTTGCCCAGGCGATTGGATTTGCAGCTGCCGTGCGTGTGGCGGCTGTAATTGCCGTGGTCGGGTTCGCGACGTCGCTGGTGTACGCCCGTCGCGAGTCGCACATGTCGCATTAATGTGTGCACATAGATTCTGCAGCTAGATTGGATGGCGACACCATAAACTAATGGACGTTTTGCCGAGAGGCATGAATGTTTAAAGCGCAAAGAGTGCGCGACGGGCCCCGCGAATGGGGCGATGATGCCCGAGAGGGCCAAGAAGGAGTCTCATGTCTGAGAACGAAGAGATCATGAACGAGACCGAGAACGAGACCATGGCTGCCGAGGTCGAGGCAGTCGAGACCGTGGAGACCGAAGCTGCCGAGGTTGAGGCTGCTGACGAGGTTTCCGCCGAGGAGGAGGCCGAGGTTGTCGAGGCCGCCGTTGATTACGATGACGAAGAGCTGATGGACAAGATGCAGAAGGCCGCCCGCCTGCTGCGCAGCCGTCGCTTTGCTATTTCCAAGGAGGAGGAGGCCAAGGCCGAGCGCATGGCGAACATCGAGCGCGCCATCAAGCTTCTTGACCTCAAGCCCAAGATGGAGCAGAAGGAAATGTCCGACCTGCTGGGTATGCGCCTTCGTGAGCTCGATGGTCTGATGGCCGAGGCCGAGGCTGCCGACCTGGTCGGCCGCATCGACGACGCCGAGGGCGATATGCGCAAGATCGTCGTCTTTGCTGCCGAGGATGCCGCTGAGGGCCTGGTCGAGCTTGCCAACAAGAAGGAGAAGCTCCTGCCCGAGCTTTCTTACGAGAAGGCCACCGAGCTGATGGCTGCTCTCGATAAGGTCATCGCTCCGCTCGTCGCCATGGGCCTGGACGAGGACCGCGGTCCTCGCGGCGGCCGTGACGATCGCGGTGGCCGTGGCGGCGACCGTGGCGGTCGCGGTGGCGATCGCGGCGGCCGTGGCGGCTTTGGTGACCGTGGCGGCGACCGTGGCGGTCGCGGCGGCTTTGGTGGCAACCGTGGTGGCTATGGCGATCGCGGTGGCAACCGTGGCGGCTTCGGCGGCAACCGTGGTAACGACCGCGGCGGTCGCGGTGGCGATCGTGGCGGCCGCAACGGCGGCGGCTTCCGCGGCAATCGTTTCTAGTTGGGTTACGCGGTTTTACCAAACCGCGTAACTAGTTGACGCTGCAAACCCGCCTGAGCGGCAATCTGCCTTTCAACTTCGGCGGCATGACCAAAAGGTCAATGCCGCCTCGTTTCAAGGCACCTTGCTCGCTCTGGCGGGTTTTCGCTGCCGGTACCAAGACATCGGCGTTGCCTTAATCCAAGCCTGCCAAAAAGTCGTCATTGGGGACGTTCTTAAACGACTACATAGCATGAGAGTGGACAATCTCCCGGTTTGAGCCTGCATTCAAGCTCAAAGTGGGAGATTATCCACTCTCATTTGTTGTGTGTCCGAAAATCCACGCTCGTTTCTATTCCGCCTACATTTGTAGGAACAGTTCGTGGAGGCGGGTGTCGTCGTCGAGTTCGGGGTGGAAGGTTACGCCGAGCTGGTTGCCCTGGCGGGCGGCGACGATGCGGCCATCGACCTCTGCCAGGGCCTTGGCGTCGCCGTGGACCTCGACGATGCGGGGCGCGCGGATAAACGTCAGCGGCACTTCACCGTCGATGCCGTCTACCTGTCCCTTGGTGCGAAAACTGCCGAGCTGCCTGCCATAGGCATTGCGCTCGACAAGTACATCCATGGTTGCCAAACGCGGCGCGCCCTTATCGTCATGGGCGGCAAGGTCGTGAGCCAGCAGAATCAGGCCGGCGCAGGTGCCCAGGACGGGCATGCCTTCAGCGATGCGGCTTCGAAGCCTGTCGAGCATGCCAAGCTCGGCAAGCAGCTTCCCTTGAACGGTAGACTCGCCGCCGGGAAGTACCAGACGGTCAAAGTCCTGCTTCAAATCAGCCGCCTGCCTCAGCTCAATACAACGTGCGCCCAGCTCGGACAGCCTCGCCTCGTGCTCGGCAAAAGCACCTTGGACCGCCAGCACGGCGACCGTCTGGTCTGCGTAATCGCTCATGTGCGATCCTTTCTGCCGGACTAGCGTCCGCGCTCCTCCATGATGATCTCGATCTCGTCAGCGTTGATACCGACCATGGCCTCGCCCAGGTCCTCTGAAAGCTCGGCAATGAGCTTGGCATCGGTGAAGTTTGCCACGGCCTTGACGATGGCGGCTGCGCGCTTGGCGGGGTCGCCGCTCTTAAAGATGCCCGAGCCGACAAACACGCCTTCGGCGCCCAGCTGCATCATCAGCGCGGCATCGGCGGGGGTTGCTACGCCGCCGGCAGCAAAGTTCACGACGGGAAGCTTGCCCGTAGCGTGGACTTCGCGCACCAGCTCGACCGGAACCTGCAGCTGCTTGGCTGCCTCAAAGAGCTCGTCGTCGCGCAGAGCCACAACGTCGCGGACCTGCTTTTGGATCTTGCGCATGTGGCGCACGGCCTGAACGACGTCGCCCGTGCCCGGCTCGCCCTTGGTGCGGATCATCGTGGCGCCCTCGGCGACGCGGCGCAGCGCCTCGCCCAGGTCGCGGGCACCGCAGACAAACGGGACGTCAAACTGGGTCTTATCGATGTGGTAGACATCATCGGCGGGGGAGAGAACCTCGGACTCGTCGATGTAGTCGATCTCGATGGCCTGAAGGACCTGCGCCTCGACGATGTGACCGATGCGGCACTTGGCCATGACGGGGATGGAGACGGCCTCTTGAATGCCCTTGA
>USHZ01000060.1 GCA_900554595.1 uncultured Collinsella sp.
TTCGACGACCTGGGCGTGTCGCAGCGCTGGACCAACAAGTTCAGCGAGGTCGGCATCGAGACGGTCGGCGACCTGGTCGGCAAGTCCGAGGAGGATCTGCTGCGCATCGATGGCATCGGTGCCAAGGCGATCGAGGAGCTCCGTGACGGCTTGGAGGCCCACGACCTGCTCTACATCCTCGAGAACAACGACGACGTTGCCGACGAGGAAGACCTCTCGCAGCTGCTGCAGATGGTCTTTAGCCCCGACGGTCCGGACGACATCCTGCTGGGCACCTCCGCCACGCCGACGCATCACGCCGACGCCGACGAGGAGCTCCTGGGCGCCCCGATCGACGACAAGAAGGCTCCCGCCAACGGTGCCATCAACGAGGACATGGCTTCCCTCGACGAGCTACTCAACCAGCTCGTAGACACCGACGACGCCGAAGAGGCCAAGGACAACGACGAGGAATAATTTCCTAGTACGTTAACCGCCCTTCCAAAGACCCGCTTCCCAACAGGGGAGCGGGTCTTTTTCGTTGAAGAAAACCTGCCAATAAGGGACAGGTTTATTTTGGTCGGCTTTTCATGCTTGAATTTGAAACATTTCGCCCGACAAGAGCGTATCTATGGTGAGGGCCTCATCGAGAACCATTAATGTCACCGGGAGGTGATTATGGAAGAACAAGCTTTTAGACAGGCGGTCGAAGACCACCGGGATGTCGTGTTTCGGATCGCATTGACGTATCTGCGTGATCGCGCTGACGCCGACGATGTCGCTCAAGACGTCTTTCTTAAGTTGCTCAAAAGCGACGCGCAATTTGAAAACTGGGAGCATCTTCGTCGATGGCTTATCCGGGTCACGATCAATGAATGCAAATCGCTCTTTCGAAAACCGTGGAGGCGCGTGGAGGATATTGAGAATCTGGCCGATTCGCTTTCGACGGCGCAGGAGGAGACCAAGGCGGTCCTGTCAGACGTTATGCGACTTCCGGAGCGATTCCGTGTTCCCATCGTGCTCTATTACTATCTGGGCTTCTCGACTTCAGAGATTGCCGAGTTGCTGCATGTGCCAGCCGCGACCGTTCGAACGCGTTTAGCTCGTGGTCGATCGAAGCTCAAATTCATCCTAGAGGAGGGCGACCGTGAAATCCAATCAAATCAAGCAGGCCTTCGAGTCCATCCAAGCCGATAGCGATCTTGCCGACCGTGTTATTGATGCTGTTGCGGGTGAGCCGCTTCATCGAAAGGGCCACGCGAAGCCTCTGTATGTTGCCGTGATCGGATGTCTTGCCGGAGTGCTGGCGACCGGAGGGGTCGCCTACGCCGTCGTCAATTCCAGTTATTTTGCCTCTGCCTGGGGAAACCATGGCAACGGAGAGTCCGTTACCTGGACAAATGGCGGCTCGTCGGGGACGAAATATACCTACACCAGAGAGTTTGGTGATGGTATCGCGCCCCAAAGCCTGGAGGGTGCAGTCCAGAAGGTCAATCTGTCCGTCGAGGGCAACGGCTATACGCTCGACATTCATGAGATGGCAATCGACGAGAACGGTTGCGGTGCTGTGACGTTTACATTGTCCAATCCGAATGGCGTTAACTACTACAAGCCGGCGGCAGAGCTTGGCGAACTTGTTCTCTATGGTGAAGAAGAAGGGGGCGTCAGTACGCCCGAAATGAACTTCGGCGAGGAATGGGCTGACACGCGCTGCACAATCGATAAGGACACATCAAGCGACACGGTCATTAACGGCACGATGTACTTTGCCTCACCGGATCGCGATCGAGATTTGCAACATGCGGTCACCTGGAATATCAGATGGACGGAGGGCGAAGGTGAGGATGCGAAAGTGATCGAGGTGTCGACGCCCGAGTTTAGCGTCGGAGCGTACGTCGATACAAAGGAGCTCCGCTCCGACGACTCGCCTCTCGAGATCAGCCCGTTTTCCATCCAGACGCACATCGATGATCTGGGCTATGAAGCAGTTGATCATAAACTGACCGTCACCTACAGGGATGGGTCAGAGCAGATTATCGAAGATGACGACGCAGGGGCGTACAATTTCTATGTTTCGATGGCACGCAATAGCGGAGAGAACATTTGGGTGCCGACAAAACTGATCAATGTCGATCAAGTGGTCTCAGTAACGCTTGAGGGCACGAGATACACATCAACAGGAGAGACCGAAACAGAAGTACCCTTTACCATCATCTATTCGTAAGATTTGGGGCCGCTTCCTACTAGGGGAAGCGGCCTCTTTTGCGGTAAATGGGCGGTTAAAGCGAGCGGTATTCGTCTGAATTTCGGAAGTATGCGGCAAAATCTTGATAGGCCGCCCGGGCCGGGAATCCGCCCCCCGCACAGGAGGGGATTCCTTTTGTGTAGGCTTTGCGGAAATGTGCCAATTTTAGGATACGCCCGGCGGCGTGGTCTGTTGACGGCACAGCTAACGCCACGTATCCTATCGAACTGCGTGTTTCGTAGGGGGATGCTGACCCCTCGATTCAAGCCGTTGCACTTTACAGAAAGCTGGAATCATTCGAGAAGGAGTACGCTTTGCCTACTATTAACCAGCTGGTTCGCCAGGGCCGTCGTTCCGTGCCCAAGAAGTCCAAGAACGCTGCTCTGCAGCACAACTCCCAGAAGCGCGGCGTGTGCACCCGCGTCTTCACCACGAGCCCCAAGAAGCCGAACTCGGCTCTTCGTAAGGTTGCCCGTGTTCGCCTTGTCAACGGCATCGAAGTTACTGCTTACATCCCGGGTGAGGGCCACAACCTGCAGGAGCACTCCATCGTGCTCGTCCGCGGCGGTCGTGTCCGTGACCTCCCTGGTGTCCGTTATCACGTCATCCGTGGCGCCTACGACGCTGCTCCGGTCCAGAACCGTATGCAGGCCCGTTCCAAGTACGGTGCTAAGCGCCCCAAGGCTAAATAAGCCAGATAACGTTTTGATACTTTCGCCGTGTGCCGCCTAAGCGCCGCACGGTAGACACTTAAGGAGATTTCACATGCCGCGTCGTGCAGCAGCTAATCGTCGTGAGGTTCAGCCTGACGCCGTTTACAACAACCGCCTGGTGACTCAGCTCATCAACAAGGTCCTTCTTGACGGCAAGAAGGCCACCGCTGAGCGCATCGTTTACACCGCTTTCGAGATCGTTGCCGAGAAGTCCGAGGGTGGCGACGCTCTCGCTACCTTCAAGAAGGCTATGGACAACGTCAAGCCCACGCTCGAGGTTAAGCCCAAGCGTGTCGGTGGCGCTACCTATCAGGTCCCGATGGAGGTCAACTCCCGTCGTTCCACCGCTCTGGGTATCCGCTGGATCGTCAACTTCTCCCGCGCTCGCAAGGAGAAGACCATGGCCGAGCGTCTCGCCAATGAGATCCTCGACGCTTCCAACGGCCTGGGCGCTTCCGTCAAGAAGCGTGAGGACGTCTTCAAGATGGCCGAGGCCAACCGCGCGTTCTCTCACTATCGTTGGTAAGTTAAGGTAAGGAACTAACATGGCTAAGCCTAAGTACAAGCTTTCCGATACCCGTAACATCGGCATCATGGCCCACATCGATGCCGGTAAGACCACCACGACCGAGCGTATTCTTTACTACACCGGTAAGACCCACAAGATCGGTGAGGTTCATGAGGGCGCTGCCACCATGGACTGGATGGTTCAGGAGCAGGAGCGCGGCGTAACCATTACCTCCGCTGCTACCACGTGCTTCTGGAACAAGGACGGTAAGGACTACCGCATCCAGATCATCGACACCCCGGGCCACGTTGACTTCACCGCCGAGGTCGAGCGCTGCCTGCGCGTCCTCGATGGTGCTGTCGCCGTCTTCGACGCCGTTGCCGGCGTTCAGCCCCAGTCTGAGACCGTTTGGCGTCAGGCTTCCACCTTCAACGTCCCCCGCATCGCCTTCATCAACAAGTATGACCGCGTGGGCGCTGACTTCTTCAACGCTATCGAGACCATGAAGGATCGTCTCGACGCTAACGCCGTGGCCGCTCAGGTCCCGATGGGCGCCGAGGACAACTTCTGGGGCGTCATCGACCTGGTCACCATGACTGCATGGGACTTCAAGGCCGACGAGAAGGGCATGACCTACCCCGAGCCGATGGACGAGATCCCGGCTGAGTTTGCCGACATCGCTGCCACCAAGCGCGAGGAGCTCCTCGACGCTGCTGCCAGCTTTGACGACGAGCTCATGGAGAAGATCCTCATGGAGGAGGACTTCACCGTCGAGGAGCTCAAGGCTGCTCTGCGCAAGGGCGTTCTGGCCAACGAGCTCAACCTCGTCTTCGTGGGCTCCGCCTACAAGAACAAGGGCGTCCAGGAGCTGCTCGACGCTGTCGTCGACTACCTGCCCAGCCCGCTCGACGTTGAGGCCGTCACCGGTACCGATCCGGACACCGGCGAGGAGATCCAGCGTCATCCTTCCTTCGACGAGCCCTTCTCCGGCCTGGTCTTTAAGATCATGACCGACCCGTTCGTCGGTAAGCTCACCTACGTCCGCGTTTACTCCGGCCGCGCTGAGTCCGGCTCCTACGTGGTCAACGCTTCCAACGGTCAGCGCGAGCGCCTCGGCCGCATTCTCGAGATGAACGCCGCCGAGCGTATCGACCGTGACGACGCTGCCGCCGGCGACATCGTCGCTTGCGTCGGCTTCAAGAACTCCACCACCGGTGACACCCTGTGCGCCGAGGGCAAGGAGATCGTCCTCGAGAAGATCGAGTTCGCTAAGCCCGTTATCGACGTTGCCATTGAGCCCAAGACCAAGGCCGAGCAGGACAAGATGTCCCTGGCTCTGACCAAGCTCGCCGAGGAGGACCCGACCTTCCAGGTGTCCACCAACCACGAGACCGGCCAGACCATCATCGCCGGCATGGGCGAGCTGCACCTCGAGATCATCGTCGACCGTCTGCTCCGTGAGTTCAAGGTTGACGCTAACGTTGGTAAGCCCCAGGTTGCCTACCGCGAGACCGCTGGTCACGACGTCGAGAAGGCTGAGGGCAAGTTCGTCCGTCAGTCCGGTGGTCGCGGTCAGTACGGCCACGCCGTCATCAAGCTCGAGAAGATGGAGGAGGGCTTCGGCTACGAGTTCGTCAACGCTATCGTCGGCGGCGTCGTGCCCAAGGAGTACATCCCGTCCATCGACAAGGGCATCCAGGAGGCCCTGAACACCGGTGTTATCGCCGGCTTCCCGGTCCTCGACGTCAAGGTCACCCTGTTCGACGGTTCTTACCACGAGGTCGACTCCTCCGAGGCCGCCTTCAAGATCGCCGGTTCCATGGCTATCAAGGACGCCCTCAAGAAGTCCGATCCGCAGCTGCTCGAGCCGATCATGGCTGTCGAGGTCGAGACCCCCGAGCAGTACATGGGCGACGTTATGGGCAACCTCTCCGGTCGCCGCGGCAAGATCGAGGGCATGGAGGATCGCAAGAACAGCAAGCTCATCCGTGCCAAGGTGCCGCTGGGCGAGATGTTCGGTTACGCTACCGACCTTCGCTCCCAGACCCAGGGCCGTGCATCCTACACGATGCAGTTCGACTCTTATGAGCCCGCGCCCAAGTCCATCGTGGACGAGGTCATGAGCAAGAACGCCTAAGTTCGAGCTCCCTGTTACGTAATCCGCGAGAACATCTCTCGCACTCTTTGGAGGTTTAAGTTGGCTACCCAGAAGATCCGCATTCGCCTCAAGGGCTATGATCACGAGGTCGTCGATCAGTCCGCGAAGCTCATCGTCGAGACCGCTCAGAAGACCGGCGCTCGCGTTTCCGGTCCTGTCCCCCTGCCCACCGAGCGCAACCTGTACACGGTTATCCGCTCGCCGCACGTGAACAAGGACTCCCGTGAGCAGTTCGAGATGCGCACCCACAAGCGCCTCATCGACATCCTCGACCCCACCTCGGGCACTGTTGATTCGCTCATGCGTCTCGACCTCCCCGCTGGCGTCGACATCGACATCAAGCTCTAAGCGATATCGCTCATAGCTTACAGAGCCCCGCTGCCATTACGGTAGCGGGGCTCTTTTGTTTTGCATGATGGCCTTGGGGGACCGGGTAATGCTGTCGAGCGGGTGGCTGTGGCGCCTTATTTAC
The DNA here is from genome assembly GCA_900554595.1 of uncultured Collinsella sp. GTDB lineage: Bacteria > Actinomycetota > Coriobacteriia > Coriobacteriales > Coriobacteriaceae > Collinsella. The sequence goes on from USHZ01000060.1 coordinate 6,076, forward strand.
CCATGGAACGCAGCGATGCCTCCTCAAAATGGAAGGATCGCAAGCCGTCTTCCGTCTCGATGCACGCACGACCAAAGGTATCGACCGTTTGAAAGATGCCACGTGCCAGCTCGTCACCGGCAGGGGAACGGGCGATAACGTGCTCCCCAATCCAATTGAGATGAGCGACATAATCATCGTGGACGGGCGCGATCGGACCAGCGTCTTCTTCCATGGCGTTGAGCAGATCTGCCCACGCGTCCACAGCGTTTACGACGGTGTGATAGACCTCCTTGAGTAGGACATCGACGGTGGGAACATTCTCGTTGAGGTCTGACAGACCGATTGCCGGCAGGCCGCCATCGGGAACCTCCGAGGGCACATAGTTCACATTGACGCCAATGCCGCAGACGGCAAAGGGCTTGCCCTCGTTGTCACGAGCCGCTTCGACCAAGATGCCGCCGAGTTTGCGCCCTCGAGCGACCAAGTCGTTGGGCCATTTGAGGCCAATCTCGTTTGCAAGACCCTGCTTTTCGAGCGCCTCGAGTACCGCTAGGCCGCTGACGGCGGCAAGGCCAGAGTACTTGGCGGGATCAACACATGGACGTAGGACAATCGAGAGCAACAGGTTGCCGGCGGTTGAATCCCACTTGTGGCCGCGTCGGCCGCGTCCTGCCGTTTGCGCGCGGGCGGCAAGCCCCGTGCCGTGCGGCGCTCCCTGTTTTCCTGCCTCGAGCAGGTCATCGTTGGTCGATCCGGTTACGTCGACTATCGTTAATTGGGCATCCATAGCGGCTGCTACCTCCTTAATGAATAAGTGAATGACGCAATGGTGTCGAGAGATAGACACAATGTGAAGCCTTTGTCGCATTTGGACAATTTAATGTTAACACGTCAACAAAGCGAAGAATGCGCTATCCTCTCTTGGTCGATGTAAACACGTCAACAACTCAAAGGAGGTTAGTGATGGGTTTCACGATTCTTGGAACAGGCTCGGCGCTTCCCAAGCGCAGAGTTTCCAATGACGAGCTGTCCGAGTTCCTCGATACCTCGGATGAGTGGATTTTTACCCGCACGGGCATCAAGAGCCGCCATGTGTGCACCACCGAGTCGCTCGACGACCTTGCCGTGGCAGCGAGCGAGCAAGCGCTCCAGACGTCCGGAATCGATGCGAGTCAGCTGGATCTTATCGTCTGTTCGACGACGACGGGCGATCATCTCGTTCCCGCCGAAGCGTGCGCCGTTGCTGAGCGCCTGGGTGCCACATGTCCTGCCTTCGACGTTTCGGCGGCTTGTGCCGGCTTCGTATTTGCGCTCGATGTCGCCGAGGGCTATATCGCCCGCGGTCGTGCCAGGCGCGTGCTTATCGTTGCTGCCGAGCAGATGACGCGCGCGCTCGACTGGACCGACCGTGCCACCTGCGTGCTCTTTGGCGATGGCGCGGGTGCTGCGGTCATAGAGGCTGGGGGAGAGAATCCCCTCGCCGTTGAGCTTTCGACGTCGCCTGACGTCGAAACACTGCGTGTCCCCGGATTGGCGGGCTCCTCGCCGTATAAGACGGCGCAGGACCGCGAAAGCGTGCTGTCCATGAACGGTCGTCGTGTGTTCAAGTTCGGCGTCAATGCCATCTGCGACATGGTCCATAAGCTTGCGAGCGATGCGAGCATTGCGGTCGAAGACATCGATCATTTTGTATTCCATCAGGCTAACGAACGAATCCTGAGCCAGGCGGTCAAGCGCTTAGGTGTGCCGGACGACCGTGTGGTCCGAACGTTGCGTGAAACCGGCAATATTTCGAGCGCCTGCATTCCGCTTGCTCTCGATCGACTGGCAAATACCGGCGCACTGAATGCGGGCGACACCATCGCCCTCGTTGGATTTGGCGCCGGCTTGGATGTAGGTGGCTATCTACTTCGCTGGAAGTAGTTGCACATAGGAAATGAAAACGCCCCTGGGGCACAAACAAAGGAGAACTACCATGGCAGATCAGAAGACCTTCGAGCGCGTTTGCGACGTTATCCGCGAGACCGCCGGCCTTGACGATGTCGAGATGAAGCCCGAGTCCACGCTCGAGGAGATTGGCCTCGACAGCCTGGGTACCGTCGAGATCCTCGTTGCCGTCGAGGACGAGTTTGGCATTGAGCTCGATACCGAGGAGAACCCCAAGACGGTCGGCGAGTTCGTCGATACGGTCGAGGCGGCATTGGAGAAGTAGTGATGCTCAAGTCTCCTCTCTGCGATCTGCTCGGCATCGAAAAGCCTGTGTTCCAGGGCGGCATGGCCTGGATTGCTGACGCCTCGCTGGCATCGGCCGTGTCCGAGGCAGGCGGCTTAGGCATTATCGCGGCCATGAATGCCGATGCCAACTGGCTGCGCGATCAGATTCACGAGCTGCGCGCCAAGACGGATAAGCCCTTTGGCGTCAACGTTATGCTCATGAGCCCGTTTGTCGACGAGGTCGCACAAGTGGTGATTGATGAGCGGGTGCCCGTTGTGGTGACCGGCGCCGGCAATCCCACCAAGTACATGAAGGCGTGGAACGAGGCGGGCATCAAGGTCATCCCGGTCGTTGCCTCGGTGGCGCTGGCGCGTCTCGTGGCGCGTCGCGGGGCCACCGCCGTGGTTGCCGAAGGCACCGAATCAGGCGGCCATATTGGCGAGACCTCGACGATGGCACTGGTGCCGCAGGTTGTCGATGCGGTCGATATTCCCGTGGTCGCGGCTGGCGGTATCGCCGATGGCCGCGGTGTGGCGGCCGCCTTTATGCTCGGCGCTGCCGGCGTCCAGGTGGGAACACGCTTTCTGGTCGCAAACGAGTGCACCGTATCCGAACAGTACAAAGAGCTGGTGCTCAAGGCAGGCGACACGTCGACGCGCGCGACCGGTCGCTCGACGGGACATCCGGTTCGTGCCCTCAAGAGCCCCTTCACCAACGCGTATGCCAAGAACGAGGCGGCGGGCGCAAGTCCCGAGGAGCTCGGGGCCATGGGCACGGGTGCGCTTCGCAAGGCGGCAAAGGACGGTAATTACGAAGAGGGTTCGTATTTGTGCGGACAGATTGCCGGCATGGTCAACGAGCGCCAGAGCGCTCGCGAAATCGTCGACGATCTGGTCGATGGCGCCGAGCACGTCCTGAAGGGTGCGTCCGCATGGGTAGCGTAGCGTTTCTGTTTGCCGGTCAGGGTGCCCAGCATCCCGCGATGGGCGTCGACCTCATCGAAGCATCGCCGGCGGCTGCCGAGGTGTTTGCCATTGCCGATGAGGTGCGCCCGGGGACCAGCGAGCAGTGCCGGAGCGCCTCCAAGGAGGAGCTCTCGCAGACCGAGAACACGCAGCCTTGCGTGTTCGTCCACGACTTGGCTGTCGCCGTCGCCCTGCGCGAGCGCGGCGTGGTGCCTGCCGCCTGTGCGGGATTCTCGCTGGGCGAGGTCGCTGCACTCACCTTTGCGGGGGCATTCGATACGCGAGCGGGTTTTGAGCTCGTATGTGAGCGCGCAGCATTGATGGCCACGGCGGCCGAGCGCCATCCGGGCGGCATGCGTGCCGTCATTAAGCTCGATGCGGCGCAAGTCGAGGACCTGGCAAAACAGGCCGGCGAGGACTGCTGGCCGGTCAACTACAACAGCCCCCAGCAGACGGTTGTGGCCGGAGCGCCCGAGGCGCTGCAGGAGCTCGACGTCCTGGTAAAAGAGGCTGGCGGTCGCGCCATGAAGGTCGCGGTGTCGGGTGCATTCCATAGCCCCTATATGGCCGAGGCGACTGAGGGGCTGGCGACGTATATCCAAGCCGGGCACGCGCCGTCCCCTTTGCTGATTCCGGTCATGGCAAATATGACAGCGGCGCCCTATCCGGCCGACCCACAGGCGGCATCGGAGGTGCTGGCCAACCAAGTGAGCCATGCCGTGCGCTGGGTCGACACCCTGTATGCGCTGCAGGATCAAGGCATCGACACGTTTATTGAGGTCGGCCCCGGCAAAACGCTGTCCGGCCTGGTCAAGCGTACGTTGAGCGACGTTCGCGTGTATTCGTGCGAAACGGCCGAGCAGGTCGCGGCTATTGCCGACGAGCTCGCATAGTCCACAGGGCTGTAACCCGAAAGGAATGACATGGGCAACTTGAACAACGGCGCGCTCGAGCGCAACGACTCACGTCGCGTGGCGCTGGTCACGGGCGGCTCGCGCGGCATCGGTCGCGCTTGTGCCGTGGGCCTGGCGGAGGATGGCTACGATATCGCCGTCGTCTATGCCGGCAGCGTCGATGCGGCGCGCGAGACGTGCGAAGCCTGCGAGGCGGCTGGCGCCACGGCGCGCGCATATCAATGCGACGTGGCCGACCCCGATGCCGTCAACGCGTGCGTGGGGACGGTTCTCAACGACTTTGGCTTCATTTGGGCGCTTGTCAACAACGCCGGCATCACCCGCGACGGCCTGCTCATGCGCATGGGCGACGATGCCTTCGACCGCGTGCTCGATGTCAATCTCAAGGGCACGTTCAACACGACGCGTGCGCTCACCAAGACCTTTATGCG
>USHZ01000061.1 GCA_900554595.1 uncultured Collinsella sp.
GGTGGTGTCGGTGTCGTCGCCCAGGTTGACGGCGGCAAGCACGCATTCTTCGTAGCTGTTGGTGTTCACAAAGCACCAAGCGGCTGCCTTAAGCGTGTCACGCACGAAGCCGCCGGACCTAATTTCGTGCTCGGGCACGTCTTTCAGCTGGAGCACCCATGAGGGAAGTGCGCCGTTCATCACGCTCCTCATCAGCTCGACAAATATGATGCATGCGTCGGTCGACGTTCTGTGGGCGTGCGTAATTGCGGAGACCTTGCTGACCTCTTCGTCTGTCACATCGGTGAACGCCAGGGGCGCGATGCGCATGAGCGATCCGTTGCCGTTGTCGCGCTCGCCGGAGCCTCCTTTGCCGGTGTGCAAGGCGCGGGCGGTTGTGCCGCCATAATCGAAAACGCCGTCAATCGTATACTCGCCACGGGCAATCCAGCTGACGAACTTGTCGCGCATGTCCGCGGTGTCGATATGACCGAGCTCCCTAATCGAGTCGCAGGTAGCAAGCGTCATGGACGTGTCATCGCTCCAGGTGCCGGCGGGCTGCCCGTGCGTGCCGTAGCCGATCATGTCGGTACATTCGAACGTGCCGCGGGGCCTGAACTCGTAGGGAACGCCCAGCGCGTCGCCGACGGCAAGTCCGTAGATACAGTCGCGCAGCGTTGTTTTCGGTCTGTCTGTCATGGAGCGCTCCTCTTATGTCGGGGGATATGAAGCGCCGTCGGGGGTATCGGCCGCAACGTGCTGCTACCCTTGCGCTTCGCCATTAGTCGCTTCGTTGATGGCGCGGTACTCGGCACTCAGTTCGCGCGCCAGCTCTTCCTTACTTGGAAGATACGGCAGGTATTTGGCGGCAAACACTTGGTCGTTGTCTTCGGGCAGCGTGTACTCGACAATCGAGTCGCTTTTGTCCGCGCAGAGCGCGACGCCTATGGGCGGATTGTCGCCTTCGTTCATGAGCTCGCGCGTGTAGTAGTTCACATACATTTGCATCTGGCCCAGGTCCTGATGCGTAAGGTCATCGGTCTTAAGGTCGATGAGCACGAAGCAGCGCATCAGATAGTTGTAAAACACAAGGTCTATATAGAAATGGCGTCCATCAAAGGTAATGTGCTTCTGACGCGCCTCGAAAGCGAAGCCGCGGCCAAGTTCCAACAGAAACCTCTGAAGATGCGTGATGAGCGCTTGCTCTAGATCGCTCTCGCGAAACGCAACGTCGTCCGAGAAGCCTAAAAATTCCAGCACATATGGGTCGCGGATGATGTCCTCGGGGCGACGAGCCGTCGCGCTCTTTTGGATTTCCTGAGCGACGGCCTCTTTGTCCTTGCTGACAAGAAGGCGCTCGCGGAACATGGTATTGATTTGGCGTTCGAGTTGGCGCGTGCTCCAGCGAGAGTCGGCGCATTCGTTCATGTACCAGGTGCGAGCTTCGGGGTCAGGAATGCGTATTAACCTGCGATAATGTGTCCAACTCAATTCGGGGCGCAGTGAGTCCCGAATTGGAAATGCAAGATAGAACTGACGCATTTTACGCAGCTCTCTTGCTTCAAAACCTTTACCAAAATCCTTGGTAAGTCTGATTGCGAGGGCCTTGAGCAGCGCCTCTCCATACTTGGCGCGCTCCTCTCCGCCCTGTTCATCAACAATGCTCTTGCCGATTTCCCAATACGCCTCAACCATCGCAAAGTTAACGGCGGTATAGGCCTTGTCGCGAGCGGCGTTGAGAATCGAGGAAACCTGCTTGTAAAAAACTTCTGGCACGATTGCCGATTCTCCACGGTTTACCAGTTCGCCCATCACTGTCGCCCCACTTTCCTCTTGTGGAATGCATCTTTATCGCATTTAGTTTAAAGCCTCGCGCGGACACGAATTGCTGTGCTGTCTGGCACCTTCGCATGGGAGCCTTGCGGTGACTAAAATGTGGCCATAGAGGCAGTTTTAGCGAACCCCGCGGGAGTGACACGCATGGATAACAACACTTTGCTGTTCCAGGACAAAGGTTCGGGTAGGTTTAAAGACGTTAAGATCTACCCCAACCGTATTGAGGTGCTCAAGAAGGGCACTTTCGGCGGCAAGCACACCGAGATTGTCTATCTTAAGGACATCACGGGGGTCAACAGGATCAAGGGCCGCGACGTTTTCCTGCGTAACAGGCTGTTGACTGCTTGTGTCTTTAGCCTGAGCAGCCGTGCGAAGGCCAAGGAATTTGTGAACGCGCTGAACATGGTGATGTAGCCTATGGCGGCGTTCGGGCCACGGTAAAAATCGGGGGCGCAGAACGGTATCCTGCGCCCCCCCGATTGAGTCGATGTATCCAAACGGTCGGCTTGCCTATTCGCTGGCGCCTTCGCTGTCTTCGCGGTCATTGGCAAGCATTGCCGCGCCAGCGACCGTTGTCGCCACGGCGGCAGCGGCGAGCCCGGCGGCGATACCAGAGCCGTCGCCCGTGTCGGCGAGTTTTCTGGCCGAGCTTTTGCCCTTGTTGCCGCCGCCGTTCTTGTCGGCGCCGTCTGCGTTGGCACCAGTTCCGGTGCCGGCGCCGCCTGCACCGGAACCGGCCGCTACGGTAAAGCTTGCGGCTCCGTCACTGGCGAGCGTGTAGTTTTGCGCCGCGTCGCCCAATAGGCCTTTCGCACGCACCCAATACGTCCCCGCGGCAAATGCCTCATCCTCGGCCATTGCCGCGCCCGGAGCGCCGTTTGCATCGCGCATAAACTCGAGCTGGGCGATGCAGGCATCGCCTTCGAGCTTGCCCTCGAGCGGCGCCGCGATCTTTGCGCGCACGTCCTCGCCGGCCTTAAGGCCTTCGAGCCCCTCAAAGTGGGGTGTCAGTGCGCGTGGATCGATATCGATGGGCACGGAGCCCCGCAGCTCCGTAACGGTCTCGTTGCCCAAGGCGTCGACATCCACATATTCGATGGCAAACGCATGGCCCGAAGCCGCCACGTTGAGTACGTTGCTGCTGTCGACGAGGCGGAAATGACCCTCGCCAACGGTCTTGCCGTCCTGGAGCGAGGCGTCGCTCAGCGAGTCGCCATATGTCATGTGCATGCGGACTGGGAGGTAGCACGAAGCTGTCTGCTTGTGCTGCGTATCGTAATTGCGCTGGTAGATGCTTCGGGCCAGTGCCGCATCAACAAAGTCGGACGCAATGATGCCAATGTGCTTACGGCAGTTCTCTTTTGTGCCCTCAACTCCGGTATTGTTTATATACGAGCTCTTGTACAGGTGCTCGTCGACCACTCGCGCCGCGGTAAAAGGGTTGTTTTGCGTGCAGCTAGTGTAGTTGATAAACCAACAGCGCTCCGTTGCCTGCACCGTTGTCCCGTCCGCGGCAGTGATATCTACGGGACTGCGCTTGAGATCGGGCGCTGCCTCCAGGGCCATATCGACCCAGTCGATCTTACTGGATCCCGTGCAGTCGTAATGGTCTTGGGCATATACCTTGGTGCAATAGGGCTCTTTGGCACCCGCATTGCCCGCAGCCTCAAAGCCTCGCGCGTCTTGGACGAGGCACATGGACTTTCCGGAATGCGCCTTGATTTTGTCGTCCCATTCAGTGAGGTCGAGGCCCCACGTGTGGCCGTCTACGCTGTCGCCGGCGAGTTTAAATCGACGCAGCAGGACGATCTTTCCGCGCACCTCGTTCAGTGTGGGGACATGGCTCGACGTATAGAACAGATCGGAGTTATTGCCCATAACATTGGCGAAAGCCGTCGTAACGCTTTCGTCGGTAGCCTCGTCGTTGCCTCGTGACACCAGCATGATGAGCGCTTCTGACGGGTTTTCGTTCAAAAATGTTTTGAAGTAACCGATGACATCGGAGAGATGTATAAAGCCCCCGTCTTTTTTGAGCAGGTAGCATATTCCATGGTCGATGCCGGGGTCGCCTTTATCGTTGTTCTTTCCAAGTCGGATATCAAAATAGCGAATGCCTTCGAGCAACTGCGTGGGGATGTAATCCTGCTGGCATTTTGCAAGCGAGGTTTGGGGCTCGGTGTCGTTGTCGACGCTGCAGGTGCTCGAATCATGCGTGCCCGGGATGCTCAGCTCGTCGAGGTACTTGCTGCCATCGACGTGGCTCATCCAACATGGCCCATCGACGTAGCTGCTGTACGTGATCCAGTCGAGGCTGCTAACCGTGGCATCGTTCTTTTTCATGTCGTAACCGATAAGTTCGAGCTCCCACGGAATGCTCTTACTCTTATGGCAGATCTTATTGTTGTCCTGGTCTTTGCCGTCCTTTTCTATGGCCAGGTACTTAATGTCTTTTTTCTCGGTTTCTTTCTCGACCGTGCGGTCTCGGATGATGTAGGTTCCGTTTGACTGGCGGACGAACGCAAAAGAGCGGCTGGCCTTGCCGTCATGCTCGCCACTCCATACGTGGATAACCTTTCCATCTTTGTCCGAGTCGCCATCGACCGACCAAATGCTGTAGCCCGTCTTCTTGTGCTCTTCGAAATTGAGCAGGGTGCGGATGGCATACCAATTTGTATTTTCTGTATCGGTCGCTACGTGCTCAAGGATGAGCTTGCTGGACGTGCCGTCATTAAACAGGTGGCAGACGTTGCCGATGACGTTGCCGTCTTCGTTGACGCTTGCGGTGCGAAAATAGCCCGCGGGGCGAAGGCGAATGACGAACTTGTCGAGGTTGGCCGCCGGTGTGGGCGTGTCTTCTGCAAATGCCGCTCGCAGGGGAATACCCAGCGTCGCGGTTTCGGGCAGGCTTGCAAGCGGCGACAACGCCGCGAGTCCTAGGCCCAACGTAAACGCTCGGCGACTGATGGCGTGGTGTTCGGTCATAGCTCCTCCATTCGCAGGGTGCGGTTATGCACTCGTTTGAGTCACTATACTGCCCAGATGTTTAAAGGCACCGTCTTAAATTGTGTGCGCGGCGCAATAAATCGGCGGGCGGACGTGTTGGGGTGTTTGTCGTTTTCGTACTGTTGCCACATTTGGGGTGGTTCCGGCGTCCGGCATCCTCGCGTTCGTTGGCTACCGGCATAAGAAAGGGAGGGTCGGTTTACCGGCCCTCCCGGGGTACGAAGCGCTGGGGCACCGCCGCTTGTTAGCACTGCGCTCGTGTTTCCCGTTGCGCTCGCCAGTCGCTTAGTGCTTGATCTCGATATCGTCGAGCTTAACGTCCATGGCCTCGGTCTTGGCCTTGGCGATGTCGTCGGCAAACTCCAGGGACTTCATCATGATCTCGACGGCATCCTTGTGCTCCTCGACGTTGTCGATACGCACGTACACGCTGCCGCCGTCAACGTCGGTGAAGTACTCGGTCGTCACGCCGCCCGAGTGTGTATAGGAAGCGTTGCGCCAAGTCTTGCCGTTGTACTTGACGGGGTCATTCTCGGTCCACTCAAAGCTGGCATTCCACTTTGCCTCGTAGTCGAACAGCTCGTCGGCGTTCTTGTCAGAGTCGAAGACAGGGATGAAGCGATCGCTGGCGTGCTCGCTCTCGGTGAACTTAAACTGGGCCCTATCGGCGGTGTCGCCTGCGACGTCGGTGATCTCGACGCCCTCGGGGACCTCGACCTTAAACCAAATGAAATCGGTCCTCATATCCACGGCTGGCTTTTCTGCGCCGCCACCGCCACCGCCACTGCCGGTAGCGCCGCCGCTGCCACCGCAGCCCACCAGGGCAACTGCGGCAAAGAGACTGATGCAGAAGGTGAGAATCGCAAAGGCCTTCTTTTTCATGGTCGTGTCCTCCTCGATCTGTAACCGCCCATGGATTACCTGCCTTTACTGTACGCGCGGACGGCTCGCTAGGGTGGGCCATGTGTCCCATTCTGGGGGCCGGATTTGCGCCGACAAGTGGCAATATGCGCGCATGCAAAAGAGGGGAGGGCCGATGTTGCCGGCTCTCCCCGGGGTGAGGTGCCCGTTGTTTTAATGGGGCGCATGTGCGCGGGTGCGCGTAGGCGCGTGCGGGTGTCCCGTTACTTGATCTCGATGCTCGAAATCTCGACTTCGCGTGCCTCGGAAACTGCCTCTTCCATGTCATCGGGGAACTCGATGGAGTTGAGGAGCGCCTCGGCTTCTTTCTTGTGCTGGTCGAAGTCCGAGATGAGGACGTAGACGCTTCCCGGCTCAACGTCGGTAAAAAGCATGGTTGAGATGCCGCTGTTGTCCTCGTATGTTCCGACGAGCCACGTCCTGCCGTTATACTCGACGGACCCGCCATCCTTCCACTGGAACGTATCCCCCTTCTTTTCCGCCTGGTCGGCGTGGGATTCCTCAGCCGTCAGCGCTTTTTTCCAAACGGGGATAAAGCGATCGGCCGAGGCGTTCTCGTCTTCGGGGAAGGTGAGCTGGACCCTGTCGGCATTTTTGCCGGCAGGGTCGCTTACGCCGACGCCCTCGGGCATCTCGACCTTAAACCAGATGAAGTCGGTCTTCTTGGCGACGGGGGCCTCTTCCTTGCTCTCGCTCTTGGGGGCGCTGCCGCCGCCCGATGCGCTCCCGCCGCAGCCGACAAGGGCAAACGCGGCAAAGAGGGCGATGCAGAGGGAAAGGATCGATAGGGTCTTTTTCTTCATGATGGTGTCCTCCTTGTCTGTCGGTGACATCACGGCGCCGCGGGTTGTTGGAGCGTTGTTTGTTTTGGCGGCGGATGTCATTGTGTGCTGTGCGGTGATACCTCCGTTCGTTGTTTGCGGCCGTCGCTCGGCCGTGCCCCAACGGGTTCCTTACTTATAGATATGCCCCAGCTTGCGCTGCTGGGGAGTCTCGAAAGGTGGGCCATATGTCCCATGTTTGGGGCACTGGGCGCATGGGACGGCACGGCTCGGCATCGACTTTTTCATGTTGCGCAACAGCGCCCTGGGTGGGGGCGTATAGACTTGGCTCTGATAAAAGCTAAACTATGAAAGGTCGAACGATGTTCTGTCAAAAATGCGGACAGCAAGTTCCCGATGGGTCGACGTTTTGCACGCATTGCGGGGCGTCGCTTGCGAGTGGCTCTGCACCGACATCTGCAGGCGCTGGTCCTTCCTCTGCCCCGGGCCTGACCCAATCGATGCCGCCGGTCGCTCCTGCGCCTCAAAAGCCCAAGAGCAAGGCACCGATCATCATTGCTGTGGCGTGTGCCGCTGTGGTCCTCATCGGTGGCGGCACGGTGTTTGCGCTTACGGTGCTCAACGGGTCTAAGAACTCCGGCACGCAGATTTCGGTGATCGATACCGGGTCTTCGGACGAGAAAGATTCTTCTGCCAAGAAGAAGAGCAACAAGTCCAAGGACGAGGAGTCTTCGTCATCGGATGACGAGGCCGTTCCCGAGGACGAGTCGGCATACTACGGCTCGGGCGATTCGGACGATTACCTGACCGACGTGCATACGTACACGAACGACATGCATCCTTATAGCATGTCGATTCCCAATCGATTTGAGATGGTTGATACTCCCAGCGGCAGCAGCACAAGGTACGAGGACCCGGAGACGGGTTTTGTGATCGGCCTGTCTGGCTACGTCAACATTAACGACGAAACTGCACACGAGATGTTTGTCGATGAGGACACCTCGGGCAAGACTGACCTCTATACCGCGGAGGGCGACAACTGGTACGTGGTTTCGTGGCGCGAGGGCGACACGATCATTTACGAAAAGACGATCGTCACGGATTCGACGATTGCCACGGCGCATTTGGAGTACTCGACTGCAAACCGCGACATGGGGTCGAAGATTATCGACACGCTGTTGCCGACGTTTCAGGTGGACTAGGCATCCGTGCCTATAGCCGGCAATCGGAAACGCCGATAGCCAGAGCTCCTGACAGTCTTTGTCTTATGGGCTAGACTGGCTTGGACAAGATCGATGAATGGGACAACCGCTTCCTGGCGTCGTTGTCCCATTTTTTATTATGCGTGCGGCCCATGGTGGCCGGCGCGGTGGGCAGAGGTGTTTCGATGAGCCAAGAGATGATGGATAAAACCTGTCGTGGTTTTGCTGAGGCGTTGGCTGCGCGCGAGCCGGTTCCCGGCGGCGGTAGCGCGAGCGCCTTTGTGGGCGCGCTGGGCGCCTCGCTTTGCGGGATGGTTGCTCGCTATGGCGCGACGAACCCCGCGCTTGCCGATCGCGCAGACGATCTGACTTGCGCATTTGCCCAGGCAGACGAGCTGTCTCGGGAGCTTGTCGACTTGGTTGCCGAGGATGTTCGAGCCTACGGGCAGGTATCGGCGGCGTACGGTATTTCGCGCGAGGATCCGGCTCGACCGGCTGCGATTCAAGATGCGTTGCATGTGGCAGCCATGCCGCCGTACCGCATTATGGATGCGTGCGGCCGCGCGCTGGCGCTGCTCGAGGATATGGCGGACAAGGGTTCGCGCCAGCTGCTGTCCGACGTGGCATGCGGCGCCGTGTTCTGCCGCGCTGCCATGCAGGGAGCGAGCCTGACGCTCTTTGCGAATACCACGTCTATGAAAGACCGGGCGCGCGCCGAGGAGCTCGAGGCGGCGTGCGATGAGCTGCTGGATACGTGGCTGCCGCGCGCCGATGCTCTGGCGCGCCGCGCCGCTGACGCCGCAAGGAAGAGGGGATAGCCATGGTAGAGCTGCTTAAGGGTGCTCCCGTTGCCCGTGCTTTAACCGAGGAGCTCGCTGCTCGCTGCGCCGCCCTGCGCGAACAGGGCATCGTTCCGACGCTGGCCATTGTCCGTGTAGGCGAGCGCGAGGACGACCTATCCTACGAGCGCGGCGCACTCAAACGCTGCGAAAAGGTGGGCATCGAAGCTCGTCGCGTGTTGCTGCCTGCCGACGTCTCGCAAAACGAGCTGCTGACGGCCATCGAGGGCATCAATGCCGACCCCGCTGTTCACGGTTGTCTGATGTTTCGCCCGCTGCCTGCCGGTCTTGACGAGGATGCAGTTACCGCGGCACTCGATCCCGCCAAGGATGTTGACTCTATGACGCCGGCCTCGCTGCTTACCACGCTTTCGGGTCGTGGCGAGGGCTTTGCTCCTTGCACAGCCGAGGCCGTGCTGGCGTTGCTGGACCATTACGGCGTTGAGCTGGATGGGGCCAAGGTCGCGGTCGTTGGTCGGTCACTGGTGATTGGCCGTCCCGTTGCCGCCATGCTTACGGCTCGCAATGCCACGGTGACGACGTGCCATACGCATACGCGCGACTTGGCTGCCGAGTGCCGTTCTGCCGACATTGTTGTTGCCGCGGTTGGACGCGCGCGCACGATTGGCGCGGATGCGGTTCGCGAGGGCCAAACGATCATCGACGTGGGCATTAACTTGGACGAGGCCGCCGGCAAGCTGGTCGGCGACGTCGATTTTGATGCTGCGGAGCCGATTGTTGGCGCAATTACTCCCGTGCCGGGTGGCGTGGGCGCTGTAACGACGGCGATTCTCGCCAAACACGTAATCGAGGCGGCGGAGCGTGCATCGAAATAGGCGTTTTGGGCTGTTTGAGGGTTTAGCCATATACCACGTGGTCAAAAAATGCCAAATATGAGTACTGCTGCCAAGATAGTCACATATGCTTTATGACATTTGGGCTTCCTAACGAAATTTATTCTCGTTAGGAAGCCCATTTTATTGAACCTATGGGGAATAACGTTGTCTTGCTTTCGGACAAATGGGGATTTTCAGCACTCATTACAAGGAAATATGCTGCTACTAAATTGGTGACAGTACTCATATTTGGCGTTTTTTGACCACAGGGGTCCCGAGGGGTCGCGGTTTCGCCCTTTTTGCGCCGAAGCGATACACTATTGCCGTTTGATTTCTTCGCTCAAGGAGGATGCGCATGCCGTGCACAACGATTTTGGTTGGTAAGAACGCGAGCTACGACGGGTCGACCCTGGTCGCCCGCAACGAGGACTCGTCCAACGGGGTGTTTGAGCCCAAGCGCATGCGCGTAGTGCATCCCGACGAGCAGCCGCGTGTCTACACGAGTGTCCTGAGCCACCTGACCGTTGAGCTGCCCGACAATCCCATGCGCTACACGAGCGTCCCCGACGTCATCCCCGGTCACGGCATTTGGGCAGAGGCCGGTTTCAACGAGCTCAACGTTGGCATGTCCGCGACCGAGACGCTCACCACCAACGAGCGCGTCCGCGGCGCCGATCCACTCGTGGACTACGTACCCGCCAAGGGCAACGAGGGCGAGGACGGCTATGTGCCGGCGCAGCCCGGCGGTCTGGGCGAGGAAGACATGGTGACCCTGGTGCTGCCGTACGCCAAGTCCGCCCGCGATGGCGTGCGTATCCTGGGCGACCTGCTCGAGCGCTACGGCACCTACGAGAACAACGGCATCGCCTTTAGTGACGTTGACGAGATCTGGTGGCTCGAGACCATCGGTGGACATCACTGGATCGCCAAGCGCGTGCCAGATGACGCCTATGTGACCATGCCCAACCAGCTGGGTATCGATGGCTTTGACCTGGACGACGCCGAGGGTGCCCAGGTCGACCACATGTGCTCTGCCGACCTGCGCTCCTGGATGGCCGAGTGGCATCTGGACTTGACGCTGGGCGTCGAGGGTGACGGTTCGGCGACGGTCTTCAACCCGCGCGTGGCCTTTGGCTCGCACAGCGACAGCGACCACGTCTACAACACGCCGCGCGCCTGG
>USHZ01000062.1 GCA_900554595.1 uncultured Collinsella sp.
TACAATTGCTTCGGACTTTTCTTTTCTTTAATAGTGGGGTTAATTCATGGCAGAATCTCGTGCGGAGCGTAAGGCTCGTCGTGCTTTGATTGAGGCGGCTGAGGGGTCTCAGGAGAAAAAATCTTCTAAGAAATCCAAGTCATCTCAGGATGCGAAGGGTAAGTCGGCCAAAGGCAAGGTTAAGACCAAGCGTTCTGGCTCTCGTCAGGGCGGGGATAAGGCGTCTCACGTTCGTTCCAAGGGCTCGCGCAAGGATTCGGTTCAGCCTGCTCGTAAAACCGTGGATCCCAAGTCGCCTTGTTCCATAATGCGGGCTTGCGGTGGGTGCACGGCGCTCAATCGTCCTTATAAAAAGCAATTGGCGGCCAAGCAGGCTGCTATGGAGGAGCTGTTTGCTTCGCTCTGCGAGCGTGAGGGTATCGCCGTTGATCCTATTCGCGGTATGGGCGTCACCCTGGGCGACCCGGGTAAATATCCTGCGCCGCGTGGTTTTCGTCATAAGGCTGCCACTCCCTTTGCCCCCGGTAAGGAGGGTGCTGTCCGCTGCGGCTTCTTTGAGCGCGGCACGCACAAGATTGTTGCCGTACCCGAGTGTCCTGTCGAGGCGCCGGGCGCTCGTCAGATTCTCAACGGCATCGCACGCGAAGCTGAGCGGCTGCATATTCCCGCCTTTAATGAGGACAAGCATCTTGGTTTGCTTCGCTATGCCGTCGTCCGCTGCGGTTGGCGCACCGACCAGGTCATGGTTACGCTCGTGACCGCCCAGCGTGACTTACCGCATGCGCAGGAGTTCTTTGAGGCCGTCGCGGCGCTCGATCCGCATATCGTCACCGTTGCTCAGAACATCAACGGACGCCCTGGCAATGCCATCTTGGGCGAGGAAACCCGTATCGTCTATGGCGCCGAATGCATGCGTGACCAGCTGCTCGGCTGTGAATTCGATATCTCCCCTACCGCGTTCTATCAGACCAATCCGCAGCAGACCGAGCTGCTCTATCAGCTCGCGATTGACGGCATGGACCTGCAGCAGGGTGACATTCTCATGGACGCTTACTGCGGCAGCGGTACCATCGGTCTGTGCGCCGCGAAGGATGCCCAGGACAGGGGCGTCGGCATTATGCTGCTCGGCGTGGAGCGCAACCCGGCGGGCATTGCCGACGCACGTCGCAATGCCGAGCTCAACGGCCTCACCCGCAGCGCTTGGTTTATGGCCGACGACGCCACCGATTACATCCTGGACGCCGCCGATAACAACGAGCGCGTTGACGTTCTCTCCATCGACCCGCCGCGCGCCGGCTCCACGCCCGAGTTTCTTGAGGCCGCCTGCGCTCTTAAGCCGCGCCGCATCACCTATATCAGCTGCAATCCCACCACCCAGGAGCGCGACCTACACCAGCTCCTCGACGGTGGCTACCGACTGCTCAAGATCACGCCGGTCGACATGTTCCCTCATACCGACCACACCGAGACTGTCGCGGTCCTCGAGCGCCGCTAATCTACCCCGGTAGATTTTTGGGACAAGAAGGGGGGCGGCCCGTCTGGACCGCCCCCTTCACTTGGTTTATGAACGCCGCTACATGCCCTTGCGCAGGTCGCAGACGCCGGCTGCCGCCATCTCGCGAAGCAGCGTCTCGCGGTCGCGCGTCACGATCAGGTCCAGTGGGAAGTGAATCTCGTCGAGCATCTTGCGGGCGTGGTCGAGCTTGCCAATGGCCATGCCAATGTGGGCATCGGTCGACACGCCAATGCCCACGCCCAGCTCGGCGCAGCGCTCGGCGATCTTGCGGCACACGTCCCAATGCTCAGCATCCGTGCCATGCTCAAGACTATGGTTGTTGATCTCGATGATCTTGTGCTTGGCCTTGGCCGCCAGCAGCACCTCATCGATATCATACGGCACGCCCGAGCGCCCCGTATGCCCCAGCATGAACACCTTGGGGTGCTCCAAGGCATTGATGTACATCTCGGTCGTCTGGGCGAGCGTCGCGCCTTCGGCAAACTGCGGGTTATGCACGCTTGCCACCAAATAATCCAAATTACGCGTCACCAAATCGAACAGCGAATGCTCACGACTATACGAATCGCCGGCGATATCGAGCGAAACGGGAATGTCTTCGCCAAACAAGCTGCCGTCCAGCGAAACGATATCGGCCTCGGCGCCGCGAAGCACCAGCACGCCGCTCCAAATGCGCGGCCAGATATCCTGGTTAATAAAGAACTGGAAACTGCGCAGGTCATTGGGGCAAGGCGTAACCATCGAGCTTAAATGATCGGCAGAACCGAGCACCTGAAGGCCGCGCTCTGCCGCCCAATAGATGTTCTCCTCAATGGTTGAGTACGCATGCGCGGAGAACATCGTATGAGTATGGATATCACAAGAAAGCAGGTAGGGCATCGGGTCTCCTTGTCCAGTATGGCCGTCGCGTATATTCATTGTACGCATAGCTTTCGGCAGTCGTAAAACTGCTTCATCCCAATCACACAACGACATAGACAACGGGGTCTGGCTTAGCACCAAACCCCGTTTCACGTAAAACATTGTAAGCAGAGCGCTTTACTTTCGACGATATTCGTCGGCCAGTTGCTTCCAGGCAGGCAGCGAGTCGACGATAGTCTCGTAGCTCACGCAGTAGCCAAGGCGGAACCAGCCCGGCATGCCAAAGCTATCCGAAGGCACCGCGAGCAGCTCATACTTCTTTGCGCGCTCGCAGAAGGCGTTCGCATCGGGCTCCAGGGCCTTCACCCACAGGTAGAACGCGCCATCCGGTTCAACATACGTGTAGCCGTACTCCGTTAATGCGTCGGTAAGCGCCGTGCGGTTGCGTGCATAGGCCTCAACGTCACTCGGCTCATCGATGCAGTCGATAATTACGCGCTGGAAGAGCGCCGGCGCGCACACGAAGCCCAGCGTACGGGCGGCACCGGCAACGGCGGGCATTAGACGAGCCGCCTGAGGATTCGTATTGGGAACCAGGATCCACCCCACGCGCTCGCCCGGTAGCGAAAGCGACTTGGAATACGAGTAGCACACGATGGTGTGCTCGTAGATCGATGGCACCCAAGGCACCTCGGCGCCATAGACAATCTCGCGATACGGCTCGTCCGAGATAAGCGTGATCGGGTTCTCGGGATCGCGCTGAGCGTTGGCCTCGCGCAGAACATTGGCCAGTCGCGTCAGCGTGTCGCGCGTATATACGGCACCGGTCGGATTGTTGGGCGAGTCGATGATGACGGCTGTCGTCTTATCGGTAATCGCCTTAAGAACGTTGTCTACGCTCAGCTGGAACGTATCTTCATCGGCGAGCGCCTCGACACACGTACAGCCGGCCTTCTCAATCCACACACGATACTCCGGAAAGTACGGGGCGATAACAATGACCTCGTCACCCGGGTTCGTAACGGCATTGAGCGTACAGGTGAGCGAAGCCGCCGCGCCCACCGTCATAAAGACGTCCTTACCCTCATAACTCGTACCAAAGCGGCGGTTGAGCGATTCGGCGACGGCCGCTCGACATTGCGGCAGGCCCGGAGCGGGCGTATAGCCGTGCAGCTGGTCACTCGGCAGCTCCAAGGCCTTCTTAATGGACTCCGCCACGGCAGCGGGCGCCGGAACGCTCGGGTTGCCCAGCGAAAAATCGAATACGTTTTCCGCACCGATCTGCGCCTTGCGCTCAAGGCCATAGCTAAAAATTTCGCGGATGATGGAGCTCTCTGCACCGCGAGCATACATGGTTTCGTTGATCATCTGTTCCCCTTTCGCATAGGCGGTATTGTACGCTTTAGTCGGGCAAAGCGCCGCAGCAATGTTGATTGGGGACAGACTTAAATGCGTGAAAACACTCATTTAAGTCTGTCCCCAATCAACAAAGAAAAAGCCTCCGCAGGTTTCCCCGCGGAGGCTTTAGCCACAAAGACTATTTGTCGTCGTCGATGTCAGCACCGGCATTGACGGCACGGTCATCGCCGGCATCATCGGATGCGGCTTCGGTATCCTCCTGCATGGCCGCCTGCGCAAATGCCGCGGCGTCCGCCGCCAGCTCCTCCTCGCTCATGCGAGGCGCACGCTTCTTGGTCGGCATACCGGCCGCCTTGGCATTGCGCTCCTCCTTGGCCGCCAGGATGTCGCCCTCGCACTCAAGGTAGGCATCCCACTCGTTGTCGAGCAGGGCGTTCACGGCGTCGCCTTCGACGGTCTCGCGCTCAAGCAGCACCTTGGCCATCAGATCGAGTTGATCGCGGCGGGCATCCAAAATCTCGACCGCACGGCGATGGGCCTCGCGCATGATGCGCTGGACCTCGATATCGATGCGGCGTGCCGTCTCCTCGGAGTAATCCTGGTGATCGGCGTAATCGCGGCCCAGGAATACCTGATGCTGCGCCTCACCAAACACCTGCGTTCCAAGCTCCTCGCTCATGCCCAGGCGCGTGACCATCTCGCGCGCCATCTTGGTCGCGCGTTCCAGATCGTTGCTCGCGCCCGACGTGATGTCGTCGCACATGAGCTCCTCGGCAACGCGACCGCCCAAGAACACGGCAAGCTCGTCGAGCATCTCGTTCTTGGTCTTGAGGAAGTGGTCCTCCTGCGGAAGCTGCAGCGTGTAACCCAGCGCCTGGCCGCGGCTGACAATCGAGATCTTGTGAACCGGATCGGAATGCTCCAGGATGTGGCCCACCAGGGCGTGACCGCTCTCGTGGTAGGCAATCGTGGTGCGCTCGGCCTCGGTCATCACGCGACCTTTGCGCTGCGGACCGGCGATCACGCGCTCCATCGACTCCTCGACCTCGTCCATCGAGATCACAGAACGATGGCGGCGGGCAGCCAGCAGCGCAGACTCGTTGAGCAGGTTCGCCAAATCGGCACCGGTAAAGCCAACGGTCATCTGGGCGAGCTTCTCAAACTTCACGTCCTCGTCCATCGGCTTGTTCTCGGCATGCACGCGCAAGATCTGCTCGCGGCCCTTCACATCCGGACGGTCGACCGTAACCTGACGGTCAAAACGACCGGGACGCAGCAATGCCGGATCCAGGATGTCAGGACGGTTGGTCGCAGCGATCAGGATGACCGACTCGCTCTCCTCAAAACCGTCCATCTCGACCAGCAGCTGGTTGAGCGTCTGCTCGCGCTCGTCGTGACCGCCGCCCAAGCCAGCTCCGCGCTGACGTCCCACGGCATCGATCTCATCGATGAAGATGATCGACGGGGCCTGGGACTTGGCCTCCTTAAAGAGGTCGCGCACACGGCTGGCGCCGACACCCACGAACATCTCGACAAAGTCGGAACCCGAGATGCTAAAGAACGGCACGCCCGCCTCGCCGGCTACAGCCTTGGCCAGCAGCGTTTTACCGGTGCCCGGAGGGCCCACCAACAACACGCCGCGCGGAATCTTGGCGCCCAGCTTGCGATAGCGGTCCGGATCGCTCAAAAAGTCACGGATCTCCTCGAGCTCCTCGACCGCCTCGTCCACGCCGGCAACGTCTTCAAACTTGACCTTGGGGCGCGTGGCCTCGTTGGTCTTGGCGTTGGTCTTGCCAAACTGCATGTTCCTGTTGTTGGCGCCCATCATCTGGCGCATAAAGTAGAACATGATGGCGATCAGGGCGATCGTCGGCAGCACGCTCATCGCCAGGTCGCCCCAAAAATCGGGATCGTTGGTGTTGACGATGTACTTGGTATCGGGGTGCTCCGCCATAAGCTCGGCAAGCGAATCGGAGCCGACATAGGTCGAGGAGAAGCTCTTGAGCTCGCTCGTATCGCCCTTGTCCTTTTTTGTCTTCCAGTAATGACCCGCCACGCTTCCGTCTTGAACCGTATAGGTCAAATCTTCGACACGGTCCTGCTTAATGGCGTTGACCATCTCGCTCGTCGCGAGCTTTACGGTATTGCTGGAATTGGCAAAGCCGGAACCCATGTTAAAGAAGGCGTAGCCCAGGAGCGCGCAAGCCAAAATAAAATACAGCCAGCCCGTACGCGTGGGCTTCTTGCCTCCGGGCATCCCCGGGATCTTAGGCTCCCGGGGAGTCTGGGAATTGTTATCGTTACGGTCGTCGGGCATCTTACGAATAAACCTCCGGTTTCAAAATGCCCAGATACGGAAGGTTACGATAGCGCTCGGCATAGTCGAGGCCGTAGCCCACCACAAAGGCATCGGGGCAATGGGTTCCAACATACTTGGGCGTGATGGCCGAGGTACGGTCCTCAACGTCCTTCCACAGGAAGGCGGCGACCTCCAGAGAAGCGGGCTTGCGGCTCTCGAGGTTCTTCATCAGATACTTGAGCGTCAGGCCCGAGTCCAGAATATCCTCGACGATCAGCACGTCGCGACCGCGGATGTCGATATCCAGGTCCTTAATGATACGCACGATACCCGAGGACTTCACACCGTCGCCATAGCTCGAAACAGCCATGAAATCGATGTTGGTCGGCAGCTCGATCTTGCGCATCAGGTCGCCCATAAAGACCACGGCGCCGCGCAGGACCGCAATCAGCACCAGATCCTTACCCGCGTAGTCGCGAGTAATCTGCTCGCCTAGGCGAGAGACGATACCGTCGATATCCTCCTGCGTAAACAGAACCTTCTCGATATCCGGATGTTGAGAAGCCATGACAACCCTTTCTTGTGCTTATCGCCCACACACCGCCGTATGGACGCGAACTTCACATTCTAGCAGCGCACGGGGTATATTTTCCAGCCCGTACGCCATCAGCGCGGGAATACCGTCAACGTCGCACAGAATAGCTGACGTGGGACGCTATTCCGCATCGGCCACACGAAGCAGATACGCCACGCGCGTTGCGGCCGTGCATTTAAAACGCTCGTCCGCGCGAACGCCTGCGACCCATACCACGGCACCTCCCGGAGCCGTTCTCACCACAGGAACGCCCGCACGCTCAGAAACGGGAATACGAGCCTCGTTGAGCAGGTCGGACACCTTCTTACTTCGCCCACTCATGCCCAACGGACACATCACATCCCCCGGCGCGGGACCGTCTACCCACAGACGCGCCAAACGCGCCTCGGCGGGAATCTCCCCGCGCGAGCCGGTGAGCATCCGTTCGTTATCGCAATCGGCAAAGCCCAGCGTCGCGGCATCCACCATAGCGGCCACCCCTCCGGCACCCGCGAGTTCGCGGGCACGGCGCACAATATCACACCCCGGCTCGACGGCCATCGTCTCTGCTACCAGGATGCGGCCCGCCCCCAGCGGCAATCGACCGGGAATGGTGACCCAATCGGCAACTAACCCCTCGCGCGCCGCCGGGGCCTTGAATGACAGCATGCCAAACTCCACGCGCGCATCGATTCCCGCCGGCAGCGTGACCGAACCCGAGCCTTCGGCGACACAGGCGAGCACGCGCTCCACATGCCGCATCTCCGGGCGCGCGTCGGGGTCAATACGCTTAATTGCCAGTCGCACCATGCGCCGAGCAATCACCACCTCGGCCGCGGCCAGTCGGCGAGCGTCAAGGACCAGTGCGCCCGCCGCCTCCTTACGCAGGCAGCTTCGAAACGCCTGCGCGGAAAGCTGGGAAAGAAAGGCATCCTCATCGCCTAAGATCTCGCAGGCGGCGCCAATCGTCTTGCAGACGCTCGCGTTGCGCTGCGCTACCACCGGCATTACTCGATGGCGCACGTAGTTACGCAAGTACGACACGTCCTCGTTGCTCTCGTCCTCTCGCCACGGCTGACCATGCACCTGCAGATAGCCAACGAGCTCATCATGAGTCAGGTCGAGCAAGGGACGCACCACGATATTCCTCCGGCGAGGAATGCTCGATAGACCAGCGGGCCCCGAACCCTTAATCGCGTTCATCAAAAACGTTTCCGCGCGATCCGAAGACGTGTGTGCGGTGCAGATACGAGCCGCCGTTCGCGGTGCCCCCGTCTGGGCGCAGAGCTCGCGAACATACCTCCGTGCCGCGGCATAGCGCACCTCGCGGGCAGCCGCCTCGATATTGCCCGATTCATCATCAAAATAGGCATGCTCCACGCACAGCGGCAAGCCATATTGTGCGCATAGGCCGCGCACAAAGGCCTCGTCGCCATCGGATGCCTCGCCGCGCAGATGATGGTTCACATGCAGCACGTGCAGTCGCTCGCGCGCGATGGGGGCTACACCACGCCCATCCAGAATATCCAACTTTGATGTGCACGCCATAAGAAGCAAAGCCGTCGAGTCCGCACCACCTGATACCATGAGCACCACGGGGGCAGCCGTCTGCCGCGTTGCCAGGGCTTTATCATCGGCCCACGATGCGACATGGTGTCCATAATGCTGAGATACCGTTGGCATTTGCTTCCTCCTCTATTCGTTCGCACCCATTGTATCCTTTGGAATCTTATGTCTCGTCTGCACCTTCATATCCTTGGCAGCGGCTCAAAAGGCAACTGCGCGCTCATCGAAGGCCCCAGGGGGCTCATCATGATTGACGACGGTCTTTCTCGCCGCGAGACATTAAAACGCATGGCAGAACTGGGGCTCTCGGCAGACAACGTCTCGGCTCTTCTCATCACTCATGAGCATAGCGATCACATCAAGGGTCTCGATGTCTGGTGCAAGCACTGGCACGGCCCCCTCTTTGCCAGCAGGGGCACACTTTCGAGCAAAGAAAATCTTTCGTATCTGCCTGTCGAGGAATTCGATCCCGGTGACACCCTATCCATTGCCGGCATACACGTGCAAACCTACTCAACATCACACGATGTCATCAATCCAGTCGGCTATCGATTCGACGCCCTCGATGATTCCATCGGCTTTGCCACCGACACCGGAGAGCTATCGAGCCAAGCCATGAACACCCTCAAAGATTGTCGAGTCCTCGCACTCGAAAGCAACCACGATGTGACCATGCTGCGCGAGGGAGAATATCCCCGCTTTCTTCAGGAGCGCATCCTGTCTGCAAGGGGACACCTCTCCAACGACCAAGCCGCCGAAGCCGCGCGCGAACTTGTTACCGATCGCACCGAACAGCTCATTGCCATGCATATCAGCCAAGATAACAATCGCCCGAGCCTTACCGTCAAAAGCTACGCCAAAGCTCTAGCCGCAACCCTGGATGACGAGCTCGGCAGCTCCGCCACCCTTCTCCAAGGATCGCGAAAACTCTCGATACGCCCCGCAAGCCAGTATCGACCAGCAACCATTCAATAGACTGTCCTAAACAGCAAAAGGGGCCGGGAATCGCTTCCCAGCCCCTTTTGTTGTCATTTAATAGCGAAGAACACCAACGAAGTTAGTCGATGGAGATCTTCGTAACATTCTTCTTCTCGACGATCTTGGGAACCGTAACGGTAAGGATGCCGTCAGCGTACTTAGCCGAGAGGCCCTCGCTCGAAGCGTCCTTAAGATACACGCCACGCGTCGCGCTGTACGAGCTGAACTCCTTCTGCAGGAAGTTCTTGCCCTCGTTCCCCTCGTCTTCCTCGACATTTACGCTAATGGACAGACGGCCCTCGTTAAGCTCGACATCGATATCGTCCTTGGCAACGCCGGTCAAATAAGCCTTGACCTCATAGCCATCGCCCTTATCCTCAACGTCAACGGGGAACGCCTTAGAGGCAATCGAGCTGTTCGCTAGGTCGCTCATATCATCAAACAGATCGAACAACGAGCTTGCAGAGGGACGAACGCCAAAAACCGAACGATAAGGAACCATGCTTGCCATGTTTACCACTCCTTTATAGGACTGCCGAGTCATCTTCTAGGTGACTGGGACTTCTTTTGACGCTCTTATATATGCCCACCCGGTGCTCATATATACATCGACTATAAAGTTTTTTGAGTACAGTACTATAAGCTTATCTAAGTGCATATGACTCAGGTTTTAGGAAGGTTAAGGTTCTTTGAACCAGAGCTTAAATAACGAGTATGTCCACAGCTACAAATAACAAGGGGCTTACAATGAGCGCGTACACGTTGTTGGTAACGAGCTAAAGGGCATCATGGACGACCAAAACCAGAACAATATGTTTATGCAGACGCAGGGGGAAGATACTTCCAAGCAGCCGCCACGGTTCCATCGCCCTCACATCTCGCAAGAGCCCATTAATGATCCAGAGCCCGAGTATGTGACGAGAAATCGATATCAAACGCTCGAGGATGCCCAAACGGGACGTAAGCATATGGGCGTCGCATCGGGCGATCCCGTATATCTGAAAGATGCACCGTTATCAAAGAACAGTGCAATCAATAACGACCCGACGAAAGCGCCCGCAACTCGGCAGCAAAGAGGTCCTCGACCTAAGCAAACCTTAACGCATTCGGCTCGTTATCTCGAGACTCCAAAACAAGGGAAAACGATCTTCGTTTCATCAAGTAAACGACGTAAGCAGCATCGACTCCAATTCCTGCTTTTGATCATTGTGGTCATAGCAGTTGCCCTTGTGATTCGATTTATTGTCTTTAAATAAAAGCTCATTACCTATAAGCCCAACCGGGTTACAGGTGGAATGCAACTACATTGTGATGTATTAACGCAAAAAAGGGGGAGGCCGCGAGGCCTCCCCCTTCTCAATTCAGGCGTAC